>JBEVKW010000251.1:0-10817 GCA_040509495.1 Chitinophagaceae bacterium
CATACGCCAGCAAATCAAATGCCGGTCCTTGCTAGTTCAGCAACGGATTCGTCTCTATCTCTTTCACATCCAGCTCGCTATAGTCACGGATGACATTGTAAAGAGTGCCTCTTTCAACGGGCTTACGGCGGGCCTGTTTGATAAGGGTTACCAACTGAGCTGTATTCATAGATGGCGTTTGTTCTTCGGAACCGGCCATTGAATAGATCTTCGTAGTATCATCGATAGTACCATCAATATCATTTACACCAAAGGACAGCGTCAGCTGCGCATTGTGGCGGCCCAGCATTGGCCAGTATGCTTTCAGGTGCGGGAAGTTGTCCATATAGATGCGTGCGATAGCATACATGCGCATGTCTTCGATCACGGTGGATTCCTTGATATGGCTCATGTCATTCTGCTGATTGCGGAATTTCAATGGGATGAATGTGTTGAATCCTCCTGTTTTATCCTGCAATGCCCGTAAACGGCTCATGTGATCAACGCGATGGCTGTATTGTTCGATATGACCATAAAGCATGGTAGCATTAGTGTTCATGCCCAGTTTATGCGCTGTTTCATGGATATGCAGCCAGCCGGTGCCGTCTATTTTATCAGCACAGATCTGTTCGCGGATCTCGGGGTGAAAGATCTCGGCACCACCGCCGGGCAGCGAGTCAAGACCAGCTTCATGGAGATAGGCCATTCCCTCTTCTACGGTCTTCTTTGCCTTGCGGAACATATAATCCAGCTCAACCGCTGTAAAGCCTTTGATATGAAGATCGGGACGATGGGCTTTGATGGAACGCATCAGCTCTGCAAAGAACTCGAGGTTCATTTTCGGGTGAACGCCGCCTACGACATGTACTTCAGTGACCGGTTTGCCGTCATAGCTTTTCACAATATCCATCATCTGTTGCTGACTGAGTTCCCAGCCTTCATCGCGGTGAGCGTATACACGGCTATAAGAGCAGAAGTGACAGGAATACACGCACACATTGGTCGGCTCGATATGGAAGTTGCGGTTGAAATAGGTAGTGTCACCATGCAGTCGCTCACGGATGCTGTTCGCCAGTGAACCGACAAAGGAGAGAGAACCTTTTTCAAAAAGGAGGATCGCGTCTTCGTCAGTGATCCGCTCACTTCTGCGCACCTTATCGGCAATTTTCACAAGAGCTGGATCTAACTGAGGATCGGAAAAAACATCGGAGGGTAATACGGCTGCCATAGATTCTTTTTAAATCGGTGCAAATTTACGATTCATATTGAACAAACCTGACCGTAAAAAGTTCTTATGAGATCAGGCCAGCCGGCAGAAATCCAGCCTGTATTCATTTCAAAACGTAAAATTCTTATCTTCCGCATTATTACCCTGGTAATAAGCATCTAAACTAACGTATTATGAATTTAAGGATCCGTCTGACCATCCTGAGTTTTTTTGAATTCTTTGTATGGGGAGCCTGGCTGATAACGATCGGAGCATACTGGTTTCAGACAAAACAATGGGGTGGAGCTGAGTTTGGCGCTATCTTCTCCACAATGGGGATCTCTGCTATTTTCATGCCCGCCGTATTCGGGATAGTTGCAGACCGTTGGGTAAATGCAGAAAGGCTGCTCGGTATTTGTCACCTGATAGGCGGTGTCATTCTCTACTTTATTCCGCAGGTAAACGATCCCGACACGTTCTTCTGGGTATTGCTGCTTTATATGGTATTCTATATGCCAACGATCTCCCTGGCCAATACGGTTTCCTATACAGCGCTCATAAAAAACGGGAAAGATATCATTAAAGACTTTCCCCCGATCCGCGTATGGGGAACGATCGGCTTTATCGCCGCCATGTGGATCGTCAGCCTGCTGCATATTGAAACGTCTGCGGCGCAATTCTATGTGGCAGCAATCGCTTCCATATTGTTTGGGTTCTACTCGTTCTCATTACCCAAATGTCCTCCGCAACTGAAAACTACCGGGCAGACTTCTTTGATAGATGCACTGGGTCTGAAAGCTTTTTCTCTGTTCAAAACGCCGAAGATGGCACTGTTCTTCATCTTTGCTTTGCTGCTTGGTGCAGCGTTACAGTTGACGAATGCTTATGGAGACACATTTTTGCATGACTTTGCCAGGATGCCGCAATACGCTGATACGATGGCAGTGAAATATCCTGCGATCATCATGTCTATTTCCCAGATGTCAGAAACTGCGTTCATTCTTGCTATACCTTTCTTCCTCCGGAAGTTCGGGATAAAGCAGGTAATGCTTATCAGTATGATCGCCTGGGTTTTGCGTTTTGGATTATTTGCCTACAGTGATCCGGCGGGAGGTTTATGGATGATCGTTGCCTCCTGTATCGTTTATGGAATGGCCTTTGACTTCTTCAATATATCCGGCTCCCTTTTCGTAGATACACAGGTAAATCCTGAAATCCGTGCCAGTGCACAGGGGATCTTTATGATGATGACCAATGGCTTCGGCGCCTTCCTTGGCAGCCAGATCAGCGGTATGGTGATCGAGAAATATTTTACGAATGCTGACAGGACAATGAACTGGACAGGTATCTGGCTTGCTTTCGCCGGATACGCCTTGGTTGTAGCGATCCTGTTTGCCATCTTCTTTCGCCATAAACATGAACCGCAAGCCACAGCCAGTGTACGGCACTAAACGTTTTGATAAGCCATTCTTATGAACAAATTCTTTCTGACAGCTATTGCAGCGGTGTGTCTACTATCGTCCTGTAAGAACGAGAAGAAAAAAACAGCACCTGCCAAAGGATCAACTCCGGTGTCCGGCCAGTGGATCCTCGTCTATCCCCAGGAGATCCTGGTCAGTGATGATCAGAAAGCCGCTTATGCGCTTGCCCAGGATTCAATCGTTAACTTATTTGGTTTAAAGCTGGTCAGCTTCGTTGATAATGGAAATTTTATTCAGGCAGATAGCAGTCTGACCAAACCCGGGACATGGCTAGAGAAGGAAAACGGGCAGATCCTGATCGATCAGGGCGGCTTGGGCTTTGAAAATTTCAGGGGTGAGATCGTTGGAGTGGATATCAAAACAATGAAGATCTCGCAGGATCTGAAGATCGAAGATCAGACCATTCCTGTTGTGTGGCATTTTAAGCGACTGAACATTGATCAGGCAAAAAACTTACTCAGTGAAAAGGCCAACTGGTGGCGGAAGAAGCCTGCAGCCGCAGAAACAGATACAGCAATAAAGATCCGCATAACGCGCATGCTCGAATACTATTCAGCTTATTTCACGCTGGTGTCTGAGGAGTCTTCTTATTTCTCGATGGAAAGAGTACCGCTTCCTTTTAATTATTATCAGCACGCAATTGGACTAAAGTCGTTTAAGAAAGTATCACCGGCATTTCTAAACATGTTTTATAATGAAGCAGATGGGCAGCGTGCATATAAAATGCTGGAGAGTGGGATGATCAAACGTGCAAAGCTCAAAGATTATCCTTCCGGGAAGGACTATGTGATAGAGTATGCGATGTATATGAAGAAGCTCGCAGAGGAGATTGAGCGATTAAACATTAACAAATAAAAGGTAGCGTAAAGGTGGATGATTTTGCGATTGGCTGGCTGCGTTTGAATGGACCTGCATAAGTTCTCACTGATCACGCAGATCTGGCTTATTCAAGCTGTGGATGCGTGCTTGATCCGGTGCTTGATTCATTTCAACGCCGATTATGCTGATGAAGTTGCCATCTATGAAAAGCTCATCCGCAAATCTACACTGTCAATTATTGGCCGGCGCGTGCAAAACGTAAATTATTAAGAAAGAATAATAAGATCTGCGAGATCTGCGGGAACCTACGCTGGTCAATTTCAAAGATGCATCCTAACGATAGATCGTCGATCATGGAAAGTAAATTCCGCTCCATCACTAAACAAACGACCCCGCTAAGCACCTGAACAAGCTGTTCAAATACCCAACGGGGTCATTCTTATGTTTTAACGTCTATTAGATATGCGCTTCGATCTTCTTCACGAAGTTGCCTTTAGGCTGAGCACCTACCAGTTTATCTACAACCTGGCCATCTTTAATGAACAGGATAGCAGGGATGGAGGTGATACCATAGTTCATCGAAACCTGTGGGTTATTGTCCACGTTCACTTTACCAACGTTTACTTTTCCGTCGTATTCTTTAGATAATTCCTCGATCACTGGTCCGATTGCGCGACAAGGTCCACACCATTCTGCCCAAAAGTCAACCACGGTCAGTTTATCAGAAGCCAGGACATCAGCCTGGAAGTTGGAGTCATTGAATTCTTTTGCCATTTTATTACGATTTTAGGTTTGTTTGCAAATTTCTCTAAGGGCTGCAAATTTAAGTCCGATATGAATAACAGGAATACGTGACAGAAAGTTGTGCAAAAAATGTCATAATTACCTGCTTGTTTCTGCCAAAATGTTCCTTTAACGTTTTGTTTTACAGTGTGTTAAATATGTTAACATAGTTTACTGCCGTTATCCACGTTCTGCAGTTGCTGTTTAGCTCGCCTGCACCTGCACACGCAACTCGGGTGTTTCCTGCAGGAAATGGATCATTTCATCATTCATTTCGAACCCGTTATTTCCGCTGACCAGGCTGATCCGCATGCCTGCTTTCGGCTCAGTCAGGATAAATTTCAGGGCCGTGCTTCCACCGCGGAAGCTCCGCAGGTTGCTTTCAACAAAATCGATCATGCCTTTGTTCAGATCCTGCGGGTGGATCTCAATATTGATCTGTTTGGTCATTGTCTTCTTTACCGATTCTGCCAGCGTAACCTGTTGGATCTTAAACTCAAACTCTTCCTTATTCCATCTTGGCTTCAGAAAACCTGTAAAAAATACCGTTGTGCCCTGCTGCAGGAACGGAGAGATTTTCAGGTAATCTTCACTGAACAGGGCAAAATCCATTTTGCCGGTATAATCTTCAATAACAAAGCTCCCAAACTTGTTGCCACTTTTCGCGATCCGGTGCTGGGCATCTGCTACCAGGCCAAGCATTTTGAATATCCGGCCGGGGTTGGGCTGCAGCTTGATCGAATCCCTGAACTCAACAAAGTCCGCAATAGGCGTCATCCCATAGTGCTTCATCTCGAAGCGGTAATGATCGAGCGGGTGTCCGCTCAGGAACATACCCGTAACCTCTTTTTCTTTATCCAGTTGTTCTGTGAGCGACCATGGCTCGCAGTCGGCGAGCTTGGGGGTGGGGATCTCCATCATGGTCGGGAGGTCTCCAAACAGGGTGTGACCGGAACTGGCATTCTGGTTGGCGACGATCTGTCCATATTTAATGATCTTTTCAAGGCCGGTAGCTGTTTCACCTTCCGGGATATGGAAATATTGCCTTCGGTGATGCTCCGGGAAACAATCAAAGCCCCCGGCATAGGCCAGGCTTTCCAGTGTTTTCTTGTTCACCGCACGTTGATTGATCCTTTTAATGAAGTCAAATATATTCGGGTATCCATCCTTTCTTTCTTCCACGATATTTTCCACGGCTGCTTCGCCAACCCCTTTCATCCCGCCAAGGCCAAACCGGATCTCACCGATCTTATTCACGGCAAAGCCTTTCAGCGATTCATTGATGTCCGGTCCAAGTACTTTAATACCCATTCGCTTACATTCTTCCATGAAGAATGTGATCTTCTCAATACTGCCGGCGTTATTCAATACGGCGGACATATACTCACCGGGGTAGTGTGCTTTTAAATAGGCGGTCTGATAAGCCACGAATGCATAACAGGTAGAGTGGGACTTGTTGAACGCGTATTGCGCGAATGCTTCCCAGTCGGTCCAGATCTTTTCCAGTTTATCAGCAGGCAGTCCTTTTTCAACGGCGCCTTTAATGAACTGGGCTTTCATCTTATCAAGAACCGCTTTTTGTTTTTTACCCATTGCCTTCCGCAATACGTCGGCATCACCTTTACTGAAGCCGGCGAGACTTTGCGCGAGCAGCATTACCTGTTCCTGGTAAACAGTGATCCCGTAAGTTTCTTCCAGGTATTCCTTCATTTCGGGAAGGTCATAGGCGATCTCTTCACGGCCGTGTTTACGGTCGATATAGTTGGGGATGTATGCGATGGGACCGGGGCGGTACAGGGCGTTCATCGCGATGAGATCACCGAATTTATCGGGCTTCAGTTCGCGAAGGTATTTCTGCATACCGGGGCTTTCAAACTGGAATGTGCCGATGGTCGCAGCCTGTTGATAGAGTTCATATGTTTTTTGATCATCCAGCGGAATGTCATCGATCACGATATCGATGCCATGATTCTGTTTGATCATCGTCAGTGCATTCTTGATGATGGTCAGGGTCTTCAAACCCAGGAAGTCCATCTTGATAACGCCTGCATCTTCGATTATACTTCCTTCGAACTGGGTTACCCAGAGAGGAGAGTCTTTAGCGATAGACACCGGTAAAAGTTCGGTCAGGTCTTTGGGTGCGATGATGATACCTGCTGCGTGGATGCCTGTATTGCGGACAGAGCCTTCCAAACGTTCCGCTTCATGCAATACCTTACCGGCTGGCGTATCGCGCTGTGCGTAGAGTTCGCGGATCCGTCTGACGTTATCCAGGTCTTCGCTGGCCAGACCGTCTTTTTCTTCCAAAGACTTTTCGCCATCCTTGGTTTTCATCGGCGCCTGCAGTACCCGCCTTAATTCGATCCCTGGCTTATCGGGAACCAGTTTCGCGATGGCGTTCGATTCCGCCAAAGGAAGGTCCATTACACGCGCCACGTCCTTGATAGACATTTTCGCAGCCATGGTACCATAGGTGATGATCTGTGCCACCTGGCTTTTACCATATTTATCCACCACGTAATCGATCACTTTCTGACGGCCCTCGTCATCGAAGTCCGTATCGATATCCGGCATTGATTTACGATCGGGGTTGAGGAACCTTTCGAAAAGCAGCTTGTATTTGATCGGATCGATATTAGTGATACCGATACAATACGCCACGGCGGAACCGGCGGCAGAACCACGACCTGGTCCGATAAATACGCCAATATCGCGACCGGCTTTGATAAAGTCACTTACAATGAGGAAGTAGCCGGCGAATCCCATCGTCCGGATAGTGTATAGTTCAAAGCGAAGACGTTCGTCAATTTCTGGCGTGATCTCGTTATAACGGGCTTTGGCTCCTTCCCAGGTAAGGTGCTCGAGATATTCGTCCTGTGTGGCGAATTCCGGGGGCGTCTGGAAATTGGGAAGAAGGATATCCCGTTTAAGGTTGAGCAGATCGATCTTATCGACGATCTCATTGGTATTATCGAGCGCTTCGGGGAGGTCATGAAAGACCTTGCCCATTTCAGCGGTTGTTTTGAAATAGAATTGATCATTGGGAAACGCGAAACGTTTTCCTTTCATGTTCATATCGTCATCGGCGAAGTCACGCATCGCGGGGGTGGTGATCTTTTCTCCGGTGTTGATACAAAGAAGGATGTCATGTGCGTTAAAGTCTGACTGATCCACATAGTGAGAGTCATTGCTGGCAATGATACTGACGTTGTGCTTACGGGCAAATTTGATCAGGATCTCGTTCACCTTATCCTGCTCGGTCATATTATGCCGTTGCAGTTCAACGTAGAAATCATCTCCGAAGAGGTCCAGCCACCATTTGAATTCTGTTTCAGCTTCTTCTTCGCCTTTGCGGAGGATCGCCTGTGGCACGGATGCACCCAGGCAGCAGGTGGTGGCGATGAGTCCTTCGTGGTATTGAACAATAAGTTCTTTATCGATACGAGGATACTTACTGTACAGCCCTTCGATAAAGCCGAGCGATGTCAGCTTTACGAGGTTTTTATAGCCCTGTTCGTTCTTGGCCAATAAGATCTGGTGATGACGAACGTCACGCTGTTCTTTCGTAAAGATCTTCTGGTGACGGTTAGCGGTGACATAGAATTCGCAACCGACAACGGGTTTCACTTTCAGGTTGCCATTAGCGTCTTTGTGTTTGTATGCTTCGGATACGAATTCGAAGGCGCCAAACATATTGCCGTGGTCGCTGATGGCGAGTGCGGGCATGCCATCGGCAATCGCTTTTTTATAAAGTGCCTGGATGGAAGCCTGTCCATCCAAAAGAGAAAACTGGGTGTGTACGTGTAAATGAGAGAATTTCATGGGTTGTCGTTCCTGGTATTGGTCAGCGTAGGAGTATCGCAGAGGGCGCTATGTGAACGCAGAGAGCGCCAAGACTTTGCGTGCTTTGCGTTCACATAGCGCCCTCTGCGATACTCCTACGCCAAATTATTTCTTCTTAAAACTGAATACGTTGATCAAGCCATTTGTATAACTGCAAACCCATGCTTCGAGTTTACTGTCGTCATCAAAAATGTCTACGCAAACAGGGTGTCCTTTACATGGCAAAGATGCCACTTTCTCAAACTGTGTGTCGTTTATTTTATAAACATCGACGAAGTCGGAGCTATAGCAGGTAACGAACAGGAATTGCTGATTTTTTGACAGGATTAGTGTGCGGGGTTGGGCATGGGTGGTGGCGGTAAAAAGCGTTTTTCCCGTGGAAGGGTCTACACAAGCGATCTTCGCGAGTTTGTTATAGGAGACAAAAAGGCGGCCGGCTGTGTCCGCAACTATATGTCTCGGGTTGGAAACCACCTGGATGGGCTCTTCTTTTTCCCAGGTTTCATTGTTGATAACATCTATCACGGAGCCTCCCATGATGGCCACATATGATTTTTTTTCGTCGTCGTCAATGGCAATTCCGCGGGGGATGGCGGCCACTTGAATGGTATCGATCATGCGGGCGGCAGGAAACTGCGTTGTATCCATTTCCAGCACGCTGACGGTGTAGGAGTGCCAGTTGCTGACCAGGAGGTGCTTATCGTCAGCGGTCTTCGAGATCACTTTGGGTGTTTTGCCGGTTTTGACCAGTGGAACCCAGAAAGAATCTTTTGCTGCCTGGCCGGGATAGCTGACGGTGATCTTTTTAAGATGGTGGTCGGCGGAGAATTGTTGCTCGTTTTCGTCCTTATCATCAACCCGGATAGGTACGATCCCCTCCGCATTGTGCAGCGATACCCAGAGGATCTTATCATCATGACTCAAGCAGGCTTCCACCGGCTTTTCTTCGTAGGAAGAGATCGGTTTGTCAGTAGTATAATCCCACCCCGTTCCTTTGGTAGGTGTGAATTTGAACTCCCGCTTTACAGAGCGGCTGTGCTGATCGAATTCATAAATGCTCATTCCCTCAAGATTCATCGCATAAAGCCTGGATCCATCACCGTTAAAAAGCACGGATTTGGTGCCGGGAGCAGCTTTCAGGACCTCCGTTTTCTCATATACGATGTTGGAATAAGGAGCCAGGCTGGGTTTAACAACCGTATCCACCGGTGTTGAAACCAGCACGGAATCGGCTGCAAGCACCAGATTCAGCGGTATGGAATCGTGAATAACAGGCGTGGTGACTGATTTCACACTGGCTGCACCCTGGCAACCCAGCAGTACTAGACAAACGGGTATGATCAAAAACAAAGGCATCGGGCCTGATTAATATGTCAAATATATCTCACCTGTTGATCTGCATCATCAAATCAATATACACACAGATTCCCCGAAAATTTAGCGGGTAGCGTTATACAATTAAAAATTTTAATTTCCGTTCCTGTGTTATTGAATTTTCACTAAAAAATCCTATATTTTTGCATGGTTTTTGATGAAACCGGAAAACCGAATTTTAAAAAAGGCCTGATGACACGACAACTGATCCCTGCTTTTGCCATCATTCTGTTTCTTGCCAGCTGTTCTTCTGTGAGGCCGGTGAACTCAAAACAGCCTGTTACGGCGGCCAAAGGCAATTCCACAAATACTGAGAAAGTACAATTCCTGAATGATATCAGCACGGAGTCTACCCCTCCTGTGCTCAAGTATGCGGCGCCAAAAACGCAGACATCTTCGAAAGCTTCAGCGAAAGAAACACACGGAGCACTAGCACATACGGCAGCAGTAGAGAAAGCTTCTGCTGTTCAGTTAAAGTATGCGATCCTTCTCGACACAGAAGTGGAAAACCTTGACGGCGACCTGTTGCTGGATCATGTAGATGAATGGTACGGAACTCGTTATAAGCTCGGAGGCAATTCCAAGGCCGGCATTGATTGTTCTGCATTTGTCCAGGCGGTTTATATCTCGGCTTTTGCACTGACCTTACCGCGCACAGCCAAAGAGCAATATAAAGCTTCGCGTATCATCTCTTCCACGGAATTAAAGGAAGGCGACCTGGTATTTTTCAATACCCGTGGCGGTGTGTCTCATGTGGGTATTTATCTTCAGAACAATAAATTTATACATGCGTCTACTTCACAGGGAGTGACAGTGAGTGATATGTTTGATGCTTATTATATGCGGAGGTTTATTGGGGCCGGGAGGATCGAGAAACCAGAAGCATTGAACAAAATGTTTTAAAGTGGAATTAAAAGACTAAAAAAGACTGGCCTTAAAAGCCGGTCTTTTTTTTGGGGGGGTGCCGGGCGGGCAAGAGCGGTGTTTTTTCCGAGGGATTGCCTCGGAGTCTCCATTTACATTTTTGCCGGGCGGGCAAAGCGCTTTTTTTTCGACGAAGGGTCGAAGTCTCTGTTTACTTTTTTTGCCTTGATGCAAAAAAAGTAACAAAAAAAAATCAAGGCTGCGGAAAAAATGGCTAAAAATGGGAGGGTGTCACCTGCACAAAAAAAAACTCGCCCGCGGAGTGCTTGGGTTCGATTGGCGTGCTGGCTCAGACAGTTTTTTTGTGCCTTCGCTTGCCTTCGGCGCTCAGACGGTGCCAGCCTCCCATTTTCTTAACGCCATTTTTTCCAAGGCCGGCGGACTGAGAGAGGTAGGATCGTTTGCGA
>JBEVKW010000252.1:0-4436 GCA_040509495.1 Chitinophagaceae bacterium
TGCGTCCTTCGATACTTACTACCCCGGATAATTATTTAGAAAGGTGCATCATCGTCATCTTGCAGGTTGTTCATCTTACTGCCGGTCTGGATATAGAGTTTCTCTCCGCCACCAGCACCACTGTCGCCTCCTACCGGCGTCCAGCTACCCGAAGGCAGGCCAACACCTCCGTAAGGATCTTCTTCCCATCCGATGAATTTCTGTATATGAAGTAATGCTTTGAGTTTAACTGTTTCGAGGGAACCATTACGGTGTTTAGCGATCTTCACTTCGGTAAGTCCTTTGATATTCTCTCCTTCAGCGCTTTGGCTGATATCGTAGTATTCGGGACGGTAAAGGAACATTACCATGTCCGCATCCTGTTCGATCGCACCAGACTCACGAAGGTCACTCAGCTGTGGAACACGGCTTCCTTCTTTTGATCCACGCTGTTCCACTGCCCGGCTTAACTGGGAGAGGGCGATGATGGGAACCTGCAGTTCTTTCGCAAGGCCTTTCAGGTTACGGGAGATGGTACTGATCTCCTGCTCCCGGTTCGTTCCTTTTCCTTCACCGGATCCACTCATCAGCTGCAGGTAGTCGATGATGATCATACCGATATTATGCTTATTCTTCAAACGGCGGCATTTCGCCCGCAGTTCAAAGATGTTCAGTGCTGCCGAATCATCGATAAACAAAGGAGCTTGGGCCAGGCGCTGGATACCGCGTGCATAGAGCTGCTTCATTTCATGCTCTTCCATTTTACCCCGTGCGATCTTTTCCAGCCAGATCTCACTCTCAGCGGAAAGAATACGCTGTACCAGCTGCGCGGCGCTCATCTCAAGAGAGAACACGGCCACACCTGTAGGTTTGGTAGGGTGCATGGCCGCATTACGCGCAAGGTTAAGCGCGAATGCGGTTTTACCAACCGCGGGACGGGCAGCAAGGATGATAAGATCGGTATTCTGCCAGCCATACGTTACCTTATCCAACTCACTGAAACCGGAAGGAACACCCGTGATGTCTTCATTCCGCTGGCGGAGGTCTTCAATACGTTTGATCGTGTTAACGAGTACGCTATCGATCGTGTTATAATCTTTGCGAAGGTGATTGTTGGTGATCTCGAACAGCTTGCTTTCTGCGTCATCCAGCAGATCGAACACATCCGTAGAATCTTCATAAGCATCGCCAATGATCTCTCCACTGATACGGATCAGTTCCCGCTGAATAAATTTCTGAAGAATGATCCTTGAATGCGCTTCAATGTGTGCAGCTGATACAACAGCATTGGTCAGCTTGGTAACATAATAAGCGCCTCCAACCTGTTCCAGCTCACCGCGGCTGCGAAGTTCTTCCGCGACGGTGAGGATATCGATAGGCTGACTTTTATTTGCCAGGCCCTGGATGGCATTGAAGATCCGCTGATGTGCCTCCACGTAAAAACATTCTGATTTCAGGATCTCGATCACTACGTCGAACGCATTCTTTTCCAGCATCATGGCTCCAAGCACCGCTTCCTCCAGCTCTTTTGCCTGTGGAGGAACCTTGCCGTAAACCATTGTACCAAGATCAAATGAGGGCTTTTTCTTTTGCTTCCGGTCCTTATTCAGGTTTGTCAATTCCATCGTTCGATTATAGCGATAAAGGGTTAAACCATTAGTTATTACACCAATGACGTTGGGTATGTATTCCAGCCTTGAATTAAGAAAATATTATCTCTGTGTTATCGGAATGTTCCCGTAGTCAGACAGCGAAAATAGACCTGAAAACTGAGAAGCCGGGGCTTTCCATATTATTTTTCTTTTCGCACCAAGTTTGCACTGGGATGGGGAGGTTATCCACATTGGACGATGGCTGATGACCGATGGCTGATGGCCGACTTATCGCCTTTAATATAGTAAACGCTTCTTGCACAACGAGTAGAAAGATACTATTTGCAATGTTTTGCCTTTTCAACGACGCACGAGTCCATTAGTGAGACCTAAGTCGAGCAATAGTATTCCGGCCATCGGCCATCGGTCATCGGCCATCCTCTCTTTCTCCGGCACAATAAATGCCCGGAAAAATCAGTTCTACTCTCAGCTCTTCTCCAACCACCAAGCTGCCCCGATAGTGTTTTATTCTTTAACTGATTAAAAAACAATGGCTATGGATACATTTAACCCTGGCAGCGCAGCAAGACCTGTATTAACACAGGCAGAAAACAATACCACTTTGTGGATAGGACATTTACAAACGGATCCCACCGATCATTTCGGAGGGCAGACCTTTACCTGCCCTGATCAGGGCCAACTGGATAATATCCAGCTATTTGCCTCCGCAGTTCAATATCCGGGAAACATACAGCTGAGCCTGCATGAGTTCGACCCCGTCAGTAAAGTATGGGGGCCTTCCCTCGGCCAATGCACCATGGCCGTACAAAAAGAAGATACGCATAAATGGATCCGGTTTTCATTACCTACGCTTAACCTGACAAAGATGACCACCTATGCGTTTCGCGTAACAACGACGGATGCACTCGTGGGATTTGGTGAAGCTGCCTGTGATAATCAGCATCCCTTTACTTTCGGACATGAATGGAATGCAGATTCAACAAACCAGAAAGGGCATTTCTACTCTTATTTCAGCCTGGCTTTCAAAGTTGAAATGCGCGCATAGCAGGTATCGCAGCAAGCTTTCGCTTCCTGCGATACTTCCATTTCTACAACACTTAACGGCGATTTCCAAACCCTTTGAGGAAGTTCAACGCTGCAATCACGTTTCCTCCCCGTGTGACCATTCCGCTGAAATGCCTCCCAAAAGCAAAAGTCAATCGTTGATTGTTTCCCAGATCGTATTCCGCATTCACTACAAGTCTCCAGGAAGGATCGATGATATCATTATCCAACACACTTCGATAGACCCCTTCACCACTCAAGGCGAATTTACTTTTGGGATGATTGTAGATGACTCTCGCACCGGCGTCGAAAGTCGAGATATCTCCCACTTTCAACAGGCCGGCATCATCCGCAAAAATCTTTTTGGGATTGAACAGGTATCGTGCAATTCCCAATATCGTCCACCCGGATTCATAATTTCCCCCGAACGTTAGCCACGCACCTGCATTGTGAATGTTAGACTGACTGAATATCTTATCGACATATTCCAACGTTGCACCGCCTGCAAAATCAATGAAGAAACCGAAGCGTTCTATCCTGAATGCCTCCGCTTTTGTCTTCAGTAATGCAAGCCGGCTGTAGATAGATTCCTTTTGTGCAACGATTCCATTACGCAGTTCTTCCTGGAGCGCTTCCATCTTTTTGTTGATCGCCACTACTTGCGGATCATTCATATTCCCCCCGTTTTCGCGGATCTTGTTCCTTCTCTCTTCAGCGAGGGACTGGTACACCGCATTACTGTCGAGCACTGATTTCAGCGTCTCATTGACATCTGCAGCTACCTGGCCTGCCAGCAAATTGATCGTGTCAAGTGTTTCAGCAGTCTGACGGGAGAATGCGCCACGCTTTACAGAAAATTTGATCCCAAAAGAATTATAAAAGTTTGCGGGATTATATTCCCTGGATGTTGAGTCAGCTCCGCGAACAGCTGTAGAGAATACAAAGGTCTGTTTGAATACATCAGCGAATTTCCTGGAATTCATTTTATCGGTGGTCAGCCCTTTTGCCCTGAACAACCAGAACGGCGCCAGATCAACAGCATAATTGGAGGGCAGTATTGAGTTGTTATTCGTAGCGCTTTGCAACGAGGCCATAAAGGCAGCTACATCAGTTGGCTTCTCAATATCACTGGTGGCAAATCCCAGCAGGTTAGCTGCCGGAGAACTTGGCGCCCGCAACAGATCGAGTTTCACTTTCGCAGTATCATCTGCCTGGGAAAAAGCGGTATGGACAAGTATGCAGCAGGTTAGTAAGGTGTAGATCTTTTTCATGACACTTAAAGTTTAAAGAATTCGATGACAGAAGTGAAGATGGCATTGTCCCCTTCATTTTTCACGACCTTGAATAATTCGTATTCTATGAACTTAAAGCCGCCGCGTAACCGGATAATCGCCTCCACATTGTTGGTATCCCGCGAAGTGTCGGTCATCACCGTAGTAATGTGCAGCTTCTTTCCATTAAGTGCCTTATTTGTTTCCAGTGAGAATTCACTGATCGATCCTTTTTTTCCCGTTAAGATCTTTTTCTCGCCAAGGATCATATCTGTGGCGGCTGTTTGCCCCGGAGCGCCGACGATGATCTCCAGTGTTACCCGCCTGTTGCTCCCGTCTACCAGGTAAGCCGTGTCAAGAGTAGTTTTTTCTTCAAAAGCAGCATCGATGGCCCGGGCGATGCTTTTCGCTGATTTTGCCATAAATAAGATTTAATGATACAAATTACGAAGAAAACGGAGAGAGACGATCGCCGATGACCGGTAGCGGATGGTAGGTATCAATAACAAAGCATCACCAACAAAACGTA
>JBEVKW010000253.1:0-8606 GCA_040509495.1 Chitinophagaceae bacterium
CATACGCCAATCGAAAATTTAATCATTCAACAATTTCACTGCATCTTTTGCAAAGTAAGTCGCGATGAGATCCGCTCCGGCTCTTTTAATAGAAGTCAAGATTTCAATGATCGCTTTATTCTCATCGATCCAGCCCTTCTCTGCTGCCGCTTTCACCATGGCATACTCACCGCTGATGTTATACGCACTCACCGGGATATCCACCGCATCCTTCACTTCACGGATAATATCCAGGTAAGAAAGCGCCGGCTTCACCATTACGATATCCGCGCCTTCTTCGATATCCATCAAGGTTTCTTTGATCGCTTCCTGGCGATTGGTATAGTTCATCTGGTATGTCTTCTTATCACCAAAACCCGGTGCAGAATCCAATGCATCACGGAAGGGGCCATAGAAGCAGCTTGCATATTTCGCGCTATAGCTCATGATGCCCACTTTAGTAAAATTGTTCTCTTCCAATCCCTGGCGGATGGCACCGATCCGGCCGTCCATCATATCACTTGGCGCAACAAAATCAGCGCCTGCTTCCGCATGACTGATACTCATCTTTACGAGTGCCTCCACCGTTTCGTCATTCACGATCTCACCGTCTTTAACGATCCCATCATGACCATAAGAAGAATAGGGATCAAGCGCCACGTCGGTCATGATCACCATTCCCGGAACTGCATCTTTGATAGCTTTGATGCTTCGTTGCATGAGGCCGTCTTTATTCCAGGCTTCCTTTCCTGTATTGTCTTTGAATTCGTCTTTGCTTTTGACAAAAAGAAGAATTGATTTAATGCCTAAACTCCATAGTTGCTTCACTTCTTCAATCGTGTTATCAAGGCTCATTCTGTAATACCCTTTCATTGACGGGATCTCGGTTTTCAAATTCTCGCCTTCGTCTATAAACAACGGAGCAATAAAATCATTAGGCGTCAATATCGTTTCCGCCACCAGGCTTCGAATAGCCGGCGTTGCACGGAGGATCCTGTTTCGTCTTTGGAGGTACATGGGTCTGAAATTTTGAAAATGGTTTACAAATGAGGTTTAAAAGTTTAAAGGTTTAATTGTTTAAAAGTTTTTTATCAGTAACTCATGTATTGTCATGCAACTCTTAAACAGTTAAACCTTTAAACTTTTAAACTTTTTGTCCAGTCGCGCGGATGCAGGCAAGCCTGCCACAACTCATACTCCGGCGTTCCTTCTTCTGGTTTATAATCATATTCCCAGCGGGCGCGTGGAGGTAAGCTCATTAAGATACTCTCGGTGCGGCCGTTGGTTTTGAGGCCAAAGATAGTTCCCCTGTCGTGGATCAGGTTGAACTCGACATAGCGGCCACGCCTGAGCTCCTGCCAGTTGATCTCTCTTTCGCCATAAGCATGGTCTTTGCGTTTGGCAACGATCGGCAGGTATGCGTCGAGGAGACAGTTACCGTTGGCTTGTTGAAAACGGAAGAGTTCTTCGAGATGCGCTTCGCTTGCCGGACGAAGGTGTTCATAGAACACGCCGCCGATGCCGCGCATTTCATTATTACGATGGGTATTGGTGAAGTACTCATCGCATTGTTGTTTGTATGTTGGATAGAGGTCAAACCCAAACGGATCGCTGGCCTCTTTTAATGTTTGATGAAAATGGATCGCGTCTTCTTCGAACAAATAATAGGGAGTGAGGTCGGCACCACCGCCAAACCAGCTGTCTTTTAAATTTCCCTGTTCATCATACAGTTCGAAGTAACGCCAGTTGGCATGAGTCGTAGGGACATAAGGATTGCGGGGATGGATCACGAGCGAGAGGCCGCAGGCGAACCAGGAAGCGGCATCCAGTTGTAATTGCCTGCGCATCTGGTCTGTTACTTCACCATACACAACCGAGGTATTAACGCCGCCTTTTTCGAAGACATGGCCGTCTTTGATGACGCGGGTTTTACCACCACCGCCTTTGCCGTCGAGGCGCTCCCATTTATCTTCCTGGAATTTGGATCTGCCATCGAGGTCTTCGAGGCCTTTGCAAATAGTGTCCTGGAGGTGGTGGATGAACTCAACCCATCTGTCTTTGAATGCTGTACCTGTTGCGTTGCTCATGTCGATTGATTTTCGCAAAATTAATACGCGGACTGGCGTAGGTTCCCGCGGATTACGCTGATTTTTATCAGCTCGGAATATGAGAAATCTTTTCTTTTTGAATCGCTTTTATCAGCTTCCGCAGATACGCAGATTAGTCACGATTATCTTGAAAAAATCTGCGTATCTGCGCGCCTTCATCTGCGTAAATCTGCGGGAACCCTATGCAAGGTCGAGCGTTATTAATTCCACTCTTTGACCGCATTCACAAACGCCTTCGCATGATCCACCGGTACTGTCGGCAAAATGCCATGACCCAGGTTCGCGATATAACGCTGTGGTCCAAACGCATTGATCATTTTATTCACTTCTTTTTTGATCTCAGCAGGCGTAAGGAATAATTTAGCCGGATCAAAATTTCCCTGTAAGGTTACGTTGCTGCCAGCAAACTGTCTTGCCTTATCAGCAGTGATACACCAGTCGATTCCCAAACCATGCGCACCGGTTGCCGCCATTTCATCCAGCGCAAACCATGCACCTTTCGCGAAGATGATGGTTGGTGCTTCGTCTTTCACTGCAGCAACGATCTGGCGGATATATTTCAGGGAGAATTCTTCAAAGTCTACCGGGCTCAACAAGCCTCCCCAGCTATCAAAGATCTGCACAGCATCCGCACCAGCTTTGATCTGTTGTTTCAGGTAGGCGATCGTGGTATCGGTGATCATCTGCAGCAAGCGATGCGCTAATGCAGGATGACGATAACAGAATGCTTTCGCTTCATCAAATGTTTTGCTGCCTTTTCCCTGCACCATATAACAAAGCAATGTCCAGGGAGCGCCGGCGAATCCTATCAATGGTACACGGCCGTTCAATTCCTGTTTGATCAGTTTGATCGCATCAAACACATAGTGCAGGCGGTCATTCACATCAGGAACAACGATACGGTCGAAATCTTTTTCTGTCTGGATCGGATCCGGTAATACCGGCCCTTTGTTCTCGATCAGTTCTACTACGAGACCCATTGCCTGCGGCACTACGAGAATGTCTGAGAACAGGATCGCTGCATCGGGACCAACAATATCGATCGGCTGCAAGGTGATCTCACAAGCAAGCTCGGGCGTCTGGCATCTTTCGAAGAAGCTATACTTATTGCGCAGTACGATATATTCCGGAAGATAACGGCCCGCCTGGCGCATCATCCACACGGGAGGGCGGCTCACTTCTTCACCACGCAATGCGCGGAGAAAAAGATCATTCTTGATAGACGGGTCTGCCTTTGCTTTCAATTCAGCTGTGTTCATTGTAATATTTTATAACTAATTCTGTCAATTCTTTTTTACCGGGTTGATCGGAGATGACGATCTTGTTCTGCACTTTCTCTTTTAACGCTGCTGCTGTTGTATTGCCAATGGCAAAGCAAATGGTTCCAGCATTTAAAGCATTTACTGAAAAGAAACTATCAACAGCACTTGTGCTGAAGAACAGCACGGCTGAAACGCTTTTATCATTGATCTTTTCCGGTGTATAATCGGTCTTATACACTTCAATTTCTTCCAGTTTGATCCCTGCATCTTTAAAACGGTGGGGAAGAATATCCAATCTGCGATTACCGCAAAAGAAGATCACAGGCGCATCCCGGTCAATCTTTGGAAGTAACTCATCTGCTAATGATGCTGCATCCGGGCCTTCAGCGATGATCTCTTCTTCATCAAAATAGTGGGCAACCATTTTTTTTGTATTGCCGTTAATGCAGGCAAATTTCCATGCGGGAGGGTGAAGCAAAGATCCCGCGACGGCTTCCACACCATGTGCGCTGGTGAAAATGGCTGTCGCTTTATATTTTTCCAGTGACCTGATCCGTTGTGAATTGGCGACGCTTACAGACTCATACGTTTTGATAAAAGGAATGACATCCACATTGATGCCCTGTTGCTGCAGTTGTTGCAGGCATTCCACCGGCAGGGAGGCTGTGCTGATTATGTCAATGTTGTTTTTCACCTTCTCTGATTGCCTTCATCAATGCGTCACCACCATTGTCGAGGATCTCGAAGGCGGCATCCACACCTAGGCTGTATGCTTTCTCTAATGATGTATCTTTTTCCACTTCCAGTTTTTGCGTGCCGTCAATGGAAAGAATGCTTCCTTTGATGTGCAGGCGATCTTCTTTCACGGTTGCCAGTGCGCTGATCGGGGTTGAACATCCGCCCATCAGCGTTTTCAGGAAATCACGTTCTACTTTTACTGACACGGCCGTACCCTCATCATTCATCCCTTCACAGGCTTTCCATGCAGCAGCGTCATCCATCCTGCAGACAACAAGTATGGCACCTTGTGCCGGAGCGGGTAACATCCAGTCGAGTTCGATGGAATTTTCCGGTCGCAGGTTGATCCTTTCCAAACCGGCCGCTGCGAAGATGGCTCCATGCCAGTTGCTTTCGGCAAGCTTCTTCAGCCGCGTATTCACATTACCACGGAGATTGTCCATGTTTGTCTGCGGATAGCGGTTCAGCCATTGCGCCTTGCGGCGGATGCTGCTTGTGGCGATGAGGAAGGGATATTCCGTTTCTGCATCAAGCTGATGAATGATCGATGTATGATTGCTGGAAGGATTGGTCACCAGCAGATCCTTATAAGAAGCGCGTTTTAACACAGCGGCCTGGCGGATCCCTTGAGGCAGCACTACCGGTACATCTTTCATAGAATGTACGGCGATGTCAATTTTATTATTCAGCAAAGCGATATCGAGACTTCTGGTAAAGATCCCCTGCACGCCCATTTCGTATAAGGGTGTGGTCAGGTTGATATCGCCTTCACTTTTGATGTAAACTAATTCAGTCTGATGGCCAGCTGTTTTGAGCAGCTCGCTTACTTGTGTGGCTTGCCAGACGGCTAATTGACTTTCTCTTGTTCCTATGCGAAGTATATCGGACATCTACTCATGACATTTGCAGGTAATCATTAATGGCGTTGATGAACTGGCATCCCTTTTCCTGGTTCGTGCGCAAATTTACGGCTAAACGCGTTACCGCTTTCTGGGCTTTTCTGTCGGGCGACAAAGCCGCCGTTGTAGCCATTTCGCAATATTCCCGGGGTTGCCATTCACTCAATTCCTGCAATTTGTCTTTCCAGCTTTTTAGGTGTAGTGAATATTTATATTCTTCCAGCCAGGTATAGAATTCCTGCTTGTAAGATTCGATGATTTCTTCAGCCTTCGGTACGTCTGCACGTCTTCTCGCGATCGTTTTATCAAGGATCGTTGTAGAGATCTCATCCACATCGATCACCCGCACATTACTCAGGATCTTCACGGCAGGATGAACGTTTGCAGGTACAGACAGATCCAGCACCAGTTTTTCATCAGCTCCATCCAGCATAGACGGAAGAACAGTTGCTGTTTGCGCATTCGTGCAAACAACGATCACATCTGAAGCATGCATGGCTTCATTCATCTGTGAATAGGGCATAAAGCTGGTGCCGGTTTTTGCAGCTAATGCTTCCGCCGTTGCATCTGTTCTGTTCATTACAGAAACGGATGTTGCCGGCAGGTATTCCCGAAGGTTTTTGCACACATTCCCGCCAAACTTTCCTGCACCGATGACCAGTATTTTCTTGCTTTCAATACCAGGCAGATCCTTCAGCAATTCGATCGCCGCATAAGAAACGGAAACAGTTCCGCTGCTTAATCCGGTATCGGTCTTGATCTTTTTGGAAGCCTGGAAAGCATAGCTGAGTGTGCGGTTCATGATCGGACCAAGCACCTGGTTGGCGGTTGAGGCATCCACGGCCTGTTTGATCTGACCTAATATTTCGTAGTCACCTAAGATCTGCGAGTCGAGGCCGGAAACAACCCTGTAAAGATGTTGCATAGCTTCTTCCCCATTTTTCAGGTAAGCGTATTGAAGGAATTCGTGTGTATTGCCGCGTGTATGTTCTGCCAGGAGATTTGCCAGCTGCATCACATTCTCTACAAAACCATAGATCTCAGTGCGGTTGCAGGTTGAAACCACGAAAACGCTTCTGATGAGTTGGGCTTTTGCGCTATTGGCGATCGCGGTGAAATTTTCTTTGGAAACGGAGAACGCTCCACGCACGGCGATATCTGCTTTATGATAGTTGATGCCGGCCACGCAGAAGCGGTCGAGGATCGGGGTGGATATAGTATGCGGTTGCGTGGACATAAAGTGCACAAATGTATAAAGTGGTTACGGTTAATCCGTCATCGTTTTGTCATCCGGTTGTAAATCATCATGATCAGGTGAAATCGGGGGATGAAACATGATTAAAATCATATGGATTGAGGGTTGTTTTTGAGTGGTATGGCGTAGGGTTCCCGCGGATTTACGCTGATCAAAGCGCAGATACGCAGATAAAATACATTTTAATCGAAATCAATCTGCGCATCTGCGCTTTGATCAGCGTAAATCTGCGGGAACCTACGCCATACATTCCAGTGTATACCCAAGTCATTATCGCTAATCTTCAAACAAAAGTTGCCGGTATCCGAATTTATTTCTGCTAAAACTCACGAACTTTGCCCCGCCTCTTCTTTCCTCTATAACAATTTTAATTGATACGATGAGCCAGGTAGAAAAAGCTATTTTATTGATGAATCTCGGTTCGCCGGATAGTACCTCCGTACCCGATCTGAAGAAATATCTGAATGAATTTTTGATGGATCCACGGGTGATCGATAAGCCTGCTTCGAAATGGCTGAGAACGATTTTGGTGAAGGGGATCATCGTGCCGTTGCGCGCACCGAAGAGTGCGGAAGCGTATAAAACGGTTTGGACAAAAGACGGATCACCGTTGATCGTGCTGACGGATCAATTGAAAGCGGAACTCGAAAAGAAAACGGATCTACCCGTGGAAGTGTGCATGCGTTATGGCAATCCGCATCCCAAAGTAGCGATGGATAACCTGAAGAAGAAGTATCCTTCGTTAAAGGAAGTGGTGCTTGTTCCATTGTATCCGCACTATGCCTGGAGCAGTTATGAAACTGCAGTGGAATATGCAAAGGAGATCCATCAGAAAGAAGGTTATTCATTTAAGTTAAGCATCGTTCCGCAGTTTTATAAAGATGAAGATTATATACATGCATTGACAGAAAGCATGCGCCCTTATGTAGAGCAGCATGAATTTGATCTGCTCGTGTTCAGTTATCATGGCATTCCGGAGAGACATATCACGGCGCGTCATCCGGCGGGAACGCATGATGTGCATGATCCGGAGAAATGTTGTACCGATCCTGCCGTGCAGGAGGTTTGTTATCGTCACCAGGTGATTACAACGACGAAACTGGTTGCGCAGAAATTAGGATTACCGAAGGAAAAATATACGATCTCGTTTCAAAGCCGTTTGGGTCGTGATCCCTGGTTGCAGCCGTATACAGCAAAGAGTCTGGCTGAATGGCCGGCGAAAGGATACAAGAAAGTGTTGGTGGCTTGTCCGGCTTTTGTGAGTGATTGTTTGGAAACGCTGGAAGAAATGGGCGGTGAAGGAAGTGAGATCTTTTTGCATAACGGTGGAGAGAAGTTCACGTTGATCCCGTGTATGAATACGCATCCGGTGTGGGTGGAGAGTTTGCTGAAACTTATAGGGAAGGTGCGTTAATCACTTGTATTTCGCCGCGCGCGCTGCGTATCGTTGCGTCCGTCGCGTTCCTGAATAAGACCGGCGTAAAAGGAACGCGGCGGACGCAACGATACGCAGCGGACGCGACGAAAACAGCCAAGAAATTTCCGAATAATGTACTTATACATAAAAGCCCTTCACATCATCTTTATCGTCACCTGGTTCAGCGGTATGTTCTATATCGTCAGGCTTTTTATTTACAATACGGAAGCTGGTGTAAAAGATGAGCCGGAGAAGTCGATCCTTCAGCGGCAGTTCTCGATCATGATCAAAAGATTGTGGTTCGGGATCACCTGGCCATCGGCTGTGCTGACGCTGATACTCGGACTGAGTGTGTGGCACATGTTAGGATTCACTCCTACCTGGCTGATCATTAAACTTTGTTTTGTATTGGGATTATTTCTTTACCATCTCAGCTTGCATAAGATCTATAAGCAGCAGATGCAAGGCGTGTTCAATTACTCCTCCCAACAATTGAGAATATGGAATGAAATAGCTACCATTTTCCTGGTGGCTATCGTGATGCTGGTTGTGGTGAAGCAGAATATGAGTGTGGTTTGGGGATTGCTGGGTTTGATACTGTTTGTGATCGTGCTGATGAGCGCGATACGGATTTATAAGATCATCCGTTCCAGAAAGAAAAAGTAGTGAGTCATTAAGTAACTCCAATGGCTTGATAGGGCGTTGGGCCCCCTCTAAATCTCCCCCTTCAGGGGAGACTTCCGCCGCCTCAGACAGGAATTTCATTCGCCCTCGAAAATAAGTATGCGATAACCGAAATCTTTACTGCAATAGTGACGCTGCAAAGTCTCCCCTGAAGGGCTACCGTGTACCCAAAACTATTCTGATGATAGCCTGGCGTAGTTTTCCCGCAGATGACGCAGATTTTGTCCTTACTATTGCTGAATTATCACTCGCTATGTCAACGCT
>JBEVKW010000254.1:0-22833 GCA_040509495.1 Chitinophagaceae bacterium
CATCGATAATAAGGATTGGTCATAACGTAGATCATCACTCCTGTAACAGGTACATACAGCCAAATCCGTCAGGTAATCTTGCCAGTTTGCAATGGCCGGGCATTCTTCCATCTGAAAGCGGTACGAGATGCAAAGAATAACTTGAATGACTTTATCAATAAAATAAGAACTGATCATAAATTAGATCACCACTCCCATTACACCTACATACAGCCAATCCGGCCAGGTACTCTTGCCAGTTCGCAATGGCCGGACATTCTTCCATTTGAAAGCGGTACGAGTGCAACGAATAACTTGAATGACTGATCAATAATAACAACTGATCATAACGTAGATCACCACTCCCATTACAGCTACATACCGCCAATCCAGCCAGGTGATCTTGCCAGTTTGCAATGGCCGGGCATTCTTCCATCTGAGAGGTATAAACAATACCTGAATGACTTGATCAATAATAAGGGCTGATCATGAAGTAGATCACCACCCCTGTTACAGCTACATACAGCCAAATCGGCCAGGTGATCTTTGCCAGTTTGCGATGGCCCGGCCATTCCCCGATCTGGGCGCGGTATGCGGTGTAAAGAATAAAGGGAAGTATAACACCCGCCAAAACGATGTGCGGGAACAGGATCAGCCTGTAAATCGTTCTTGAAGAACCCACTGCTGCGATTTCTGCCGCATCAGCTACACCATCATGATTTGCATCACCATACACCGACTCACCCGCCAGTAAATGATGACAGATATAACTCACCAGGAAAAGGATGGAAAGGATCATTGCTGTCATCATCAGGTTCTTATGCAGCAAATACTTTTTACTTTTTACTGCGATCAGCGCTACGATCAACAATATCGAGACCAGTGAATTGATCACAGCATTTGCTCTTGCGAAAATATGAACATCGAAGCCCAGGTCGACTTTTACCTGAACACGGGTAAGAACAGATACTGCAATAAAAACGATCAACGAAAAGGTGATGATCAGGAAGGAAGCTTTTTTATCATTTCGTTTCCACGCTGGTGCTAACATTATTATTTCTTTTTTTAATGATGAATATCAGTAGGCCAACCCCAATGATCGCAGCAATAAATGCAACTCCGATGATCTCAAGCTTTCCGGCCAGAAAACTTTTCCGCTTTGGATCCTTTTCCATATTCAGGAAAATGATATCGTTAGATAACCGTGCAAGATCAGCTTTATCCAATCCATGATAATACCCACGAACCTGGCGGTTTGAATCGATCAGCACGAAATAATCAGAATGAACAAAGTTGGTATCAATCCCCTCGCCATCAATAGTACCAAGTTTCATTTCATTGATCGCCATGTCATAGATCGTCTTACGGTCACCCGTCAACAGCCACCATTGATCCGGGTTGATCTGAAACCGGTCTGCCCATTTCTTGATCTGCCTGACGGAGTCCCTTTCCGGATCAATACTAAAAGAAAGGAAATGAAGAAAGTCAGGTGTTTTATCTCCCACCCTCTGCGCATTGGTAATGGATGTCTGCACCCATTTCATGTTGCGTGTCATCGGCGGGCAGATAGTAGGGCAATGTGTAAAAAAGAAGTCCGCTACGATCACTTTACCTCTGAGCTTTTCCCAGTTCACGGAATCCCCCAATTGGTTGACCAGGGAAAAGTCTGCAAGTTTGTGCCAAACTGTATCCGGTTCCTGTTTTCCTCTTACGGTTTTGGTTGTTACCGAATCGGGATAGTAGTGCCGGGGCATATGGATCGCCGAGTCGCTAAAGCCTTTTACTATGAAATAGCAGACAAGCGGCAGAAAAGCCGCAAGAAGAATGGCATATAGGGCAGTCTTGTTCAAAACACTTCGTTTTAATGATCAAACATCACACAGAGGTCCGCGGGCGCAAAATTACCCTATTTTGGGCTTCAGAACTTATTTGAAACCTGTTTTATTCACCAGTTATTCTGATACCCGGCGCGCCGAAAGGAGCGATACTGCAGGCGTCCAGCGAACGGCACCGCCTCTTTACATCAATAGTGGACGCTGGTTAAATCGGAGATTAGACGACCCGGGCTGTTACATAAACCCGAGTTAACCGGCTCGGAAGTATCACACTCGCCGGCCAGTTTTCCTCCCAAAACACGACCACATATAACCAGGCTCTTTAAGAAAGCTTTCGTGTCTTCTTCCCTTCACCGGTTGAGCAGTTGGTATCATTGCATCACACCTCTCGCCTACTTTCGCGCGGGATGTAAATAAAAAAGCACCAGCCAAAAGGACCGGTGCTTTTCAATGTATTAAAAGAAGTTTATTGCTTTCCGTGCTTGGGCTCTTCCACTTTATGCGTTGTATCCGCGCCGTGGTGAGATTTAGGCATAGTGCTTTCCTTGAAATGTTTGTCGTAATCGTTCCTCAAATTCTTGTAAGAGTTGCCATCATAAATGAACGCAATGATGAACCAGATGAACAGCAACAACGGCACAACGATCGTCATGATCATGTTGCGGATCTCATCACCCAGGTGCATGAACACTGCTACGATGTAATAGGCTTTTGCAAGAGTCAGGATACAAACAAGGCCCTTGAATGCAAGAACCAGAAATGCACTCGGATCAGGTCCTTTGTGAATGTTATAGATGATCAAGCCAATGATCAGCTCGATCACTGTGATCACAGAAAGAATAACCGTTGTTCTGATTACCTTCTTTCTAAATTCCGCATCAGATGTATGGTGCGTGAAAGTTACTTCTGGTGATGCTGATTGATGTTCCATCGAAATCCTTTTATTGATAGTTACTTTAATTCGAATTAAAAATTCAAAAGTAAAAAGTAGAAAACCCGAATCGAATCAGACGCTTCACTTCGTACAGTCTGATATTTGAATTTTTACTTTTTAATTTTTACTTAAATAAGGTAGAAGCACAAGAACACAAATACCCAAACCAGGTCTACAAAGTGCCAGTACAAGCCTGCTTTCTCGATCATCAGGTAGTGGCCTCTTTTAGCAAACACATCGTTTTTAGCCATAAGCAGCATGACGATATTGATCACTACTCCAGACAATACGTGGAAGCCATGGAAGCCGGTGATACCATAGAAGTAACCACCAAACGCAACCGGTCCTTTTTCACGGATGTGGAGTTCTGCAGCATTGACCATGTTCAACAGTTGGTCTTTGGGTAAGCCAAGCAGTTGTTCATGAGACATTGTATTGCCATGTTGCTCGTGAACCAATTGAGCAATAGATTGAACACTTGAATTTTTCAATGCAGCAGTCAGTGTTTCTCCGTCTACCAGGTTACCCCATGGGTTAACAGTAGTTGTCTGACCTACCCACTGGATCTGTCCGTCGATCAGTGTAGCGTGAGTTCCAGTGATCAGGTGATGCCACTCCCATGCCTGGCAGCTAAGGAATGCAATACCGCCAACGATCGTCCAGCCCAGCCATTTGATAACGGCTTTCTTGTCATTGTTATGACCGGCATGTACAGCCAGTACCATCGTTACTGAACTGATGATCAAAATAAAGGTCATAACACTCACGAATGCCAACGGCAAATTCGCATGTCCCGCACCAGGAAAGGCATTGAACACTACGTTGGGATCCGGCCAGAAGTTTTGGCTGAAGCGGATAGAACCGTAAGAGATCAGGAAAGCGCCGAAAGTGAAGGCATCACTCATCAGGAAGTACCACATCATCAACTTACCGTATTCGATGTTGAAGGGACTCTTTCCTCCACTCCACCATTTTGTCTGCTGCGTAGCTGTTGTCGCCATGTCAGTTATTTCTATTTATTAATCCAATTATCAAAGTAAAAATTCAAACGTAAAAAGTAAAAAACCAGTTAGAACAGACCTTGTTTCCCGGGCAGCCTGATATTTTTAATTTTTAATTTTGACTTTTGACTTTATCAGCCGATGATCAGGAAAAACACCAGCAGGTAAAGCCACAAAATATCTACAAAGTGCCAGTAGGTTGACATTACCTCAACTGGTACTGAACTATACAATTTGATCTTTCCGAAAAAGGCCTTCACAAACATTATGGCCAGCGCAACGATCCCTCCGATCACGTGCAATGCGTGTGCACCGAAGATCACATAGAGAAACTGCCCCGCACCTGCTGAACCACTGAACTGAATTCCCTGGTCCCACAGCTTATTAAAGCCGATCCATTGTAAAATAACAAAGAGCGTTCCCAGCACAAAGGTGATCCCCATCAGTAAGCGATACTGGCTCATTTCCCGTTGACGGAATGATCTGAGGGCCATCTGTATCGTGACACTACTAGCCAGGATCACACCTGTTGATACCCAGAAGATCCCGGGGATCTCGATATTTTTCCAGCCAACCAGGTTGCTCTTTACAATAAAGGCACTGGTCAACCCTGCAAACATCATCAGGATGCTTGCTATTGCTACCCACAAGGTAAACTTGTGAGGATGTAATTTTTTCTTCTCTACCTGATTCATCGCTACTGTCTCCATCACACTGATTATCTTAAATTGTTATAGTCTGTTTTTCGAATTCAAAAGTCAAAATTAAAAAGTAAAAAATGCAGCCAGGAAAGTCATTTCGTTTCGCAAAGCCCGATATTTTGAATTTTTACTTTTGACCTTTTACTTAGCTTTTGCTCATTAACAGCGCCAACAACACCACCGGCAAATAGAGATAACTTCCAAACATCACCTTTCTTGCCGAGCTGACATCCATTTTTACGTAAAGCGTAATGCAACGCATCAGCATAAAAATATTGGCCAGCACTATCAGGATCACGCTGATCAAACCTGTCGTTCCCTCATAAGTTGCCATACCTGTGAAGTATGGCATTACTGTTATCGGGAACAATAACAATGAATAGATCACTGTCTGTAATGCAGTAAACTTCGTCGGCCCTTTGTCTGCTGGCAGCAGTTTGAAACCTGCTGTGCTGTAATCGGTATGCGCGATCCAGGCAATGGCCCAGAAGTGGGGAAACTGCCAAAGAAATTGCAACGCAAACAACACCCAACCGCCTGTCGACAACTGATCTTCACCAGCCGTCCAACCGATCAGACAGGGTAATGCTCCCGGAACAGCTCCCATCAACACCGCCATCGAACTTACTTTCTTCATCGGCGTGTAGATGAATGCATAAAGGAACAAACTGAAAGCCGCCAGACCAGCCGATAACAGATTGAAGAAATAGCCGAGGATAAAGACCCCAAGCGCACCGGTAATGATGGCAAAAGCCCATCCTTCCTGCGGACTCATTCTGCCTGATGCGATCGGACGTTTTCCCGTCCTCTTCATCATAGCATCTGTGTCTTTTTCTACAACCTGGTTAATGGCATTGGCACTTCCCGTCACCAACATCCCACCTGCAAAGAGCAATAGAACCCAAACCCACTTTGTCTCATACCTCTCAAAACCCGGTGTCAGCACAAAACTCATCACACTGCTGAACACCACCATTATACTGAGCGAAAGCTTGACTAACTGCAAATAATCCCTAACCTTATTCATTCGCTTCGCTTTATAAGTAAAAAGTAAAAAGTCAAAATTAAAAACTAAAAACCTTCACACTGATTAGACTATGTGCTTCGTGCCGCCTGATATTTTTAATTTTTACTTTCTAATTTTTAATTTATCAATGCTTGCTTTCATTCGCCCCTATCGGCTCCGTCTGCGGAATAAATTCTCTTCCGTCTTTACCATAATCATAAGGCCAGCGGTGTACTTCTGGGATCTCGCCAGTCCAGTTACCGTGGCCAGGCATGATCGGAGTAGTCCACTCAAGCGTCGTAGCACCCCAGGGGTTTGTGCTGGTAACTTTTCTTCCTTTGAAAATGGAGTAGAAGAAGTTGAACACAAACATCAGTTGAACGGCGAATACGATCACTGTTACGATAGTGATCATCTGGTCGAGACTTCCAAACTGGTTGAAAGAAACCCAGATGCTCTTATCAAGATAACGGCGTGGCATACCGGCCAGACCTTCGTAGTGCATTGGCCAGAAGATCAGGTAGGCGCCGATGATCGTTACCCAGAAGTGGAAATAGGCCAGTGTATTGTTCAGGTAGCGGCCGAACATTTTCGGGAACCAGTGATAGATACCGGCGAACATACCGAACATAGATGCAACACCCATTACAATGTGGAAGTGTGCAATGACGAACATCGTATCGTGAAGATGAATGTCGATCGTTGAGTTTCCGAGGAAGATACCGGTCAAACCTCCAGAGATGAACAAGCTAACGAAACCGATCGCGAAAAGCATCGCAGGCGTGAAGCGGATATTACCTCTCCACAATGTCGTTAACCAGTTGAATACTTTAATAGCTGAAGGAACCGCGATCAGGAGCGTAAGGAGTACGAATACCGAACCGAGGAACGGATTCAAACCTGTTACGAACATGTGGTGAGCCCATACAAGGAACGCGAGGATCGCGATCGCAAACATGGAACCAAGCATCGCCATATAACCGAAGATCGGCTTGCGGCTGTTAACAGATAATACTTCAGAACACATTCCCATTGCCGGCAGGAGGATGATATATACTTCCGGGTGACCAAGGAACCAGAATAAGTGCTGGAACAGGATCGCGCTACCACCTTCATTCGGGAGGATCTGGCCATTCACCACGATATCGCTCAGGAAGAAGCTGGTGCCCAGGTTACGATCGAACAACAACAGCACCGCGCCGGAAAGAAGTACAGGGAAAGAAAGTACACCCAGTACAGCGGTGAAGAACAGCGCCCAGATCGTGAGCGGCATACGCGTCATGCTCATGCCTTTTGTCCGCATGTTCAGGATCGTAGAAATATAGTTAAGACCAGCGAGCAGCTGAGACACGATAAAGAGTGCCATGCTGATCAACCAGAGGTCTGCACCGAGTTTAGAACCATCACTTGCCTGACCGAGCGCACTGAGCGGAGGGTACATCGTCCAGCCACCGGATGCAGGGCCTGTTTGGATAAACAGCGAAGAGATCATGATGATACTCGCCATAAAGAAGAACCAGTAAGACAGCATGTTCATCAGCGGAGACGCCATATCCCTTGCTCCCACTTGCAGCGGGATCAGGAAGTTGGAGAACGTACCGGACAAACCCGCCGTTAATACGAAGAACACGAGTACAGTACCGTGCATTGTCACCAACGCATAGTAGAACTCAGGCTGGATGGTACCGCCTTTTGCCCAATGCCCGAAGAATGTTTCGAGGATAGGGAAAGACTGACCCGGGAAACCAAGTTGTAAACGGAACAATACAGAAAAGAGACCACCAATGATCGCCCACACAATACCTGTGATCAAAAACTGCTTACCGATGGTCTTGTGATCCATCGAGAAGATATATTTTGAAATAAAGGATTGATGGTGATGGCCATGATCATCATGATGATGAACATCGTGGCCTACCGCTGTGTCGTGATGTACGTGCAATGCTTCGCTCATAATCTTTTATTTGTGTCCGCCCTTGAGCGGGATTGATCAAATTAAAGTCAAAAGTCAAAATTAAAAAGTCAAAATACACTCACTGTCTTCGTAATGTCTTTTGTTTTCTGACTTCTCTATTTTTTACTTTTGAATTTTTACTTTTTACTTAACCAGCATAGCTACTGCCACAGGTTTCGTCGTATCTGCTGCTGGCGCCGGCTGTTTTGGCGATGGATCTTTGTCAGGGAAGGCCGCCCAGTATTTAGGCTTTTTAGTTGCCATCCATGCGTCATATTCCGCCTGTGTTTCTACAACGATCTCACCACGCATACTCCAGTGACCTTTACCACACATCTGATCGCAGGAGATCTCATATACGAAGTTCGGGTTGTTTGTCTCTTCTTTCATCTGTTTGCTGGTCTTTGTTGGGGTGAACCACATTGTGGTCGGCATACCCGGTACAGCATCCATTTTCATACGGAAGTGAACAAGGCCAACGTCATGAATCACATCTTTCGCACCAATTACCATCTTAACTGGCTTATTTACAACCAGGTGAAGCGGCTCACCGGCAACGTAGATATCGTCATGGTTTGCAGGATCATCCCAGATCTGACCCAGTGGATTATTCTTTTCGTCGCTGATCTCTTTGAAATATTTTTTACCCAGCATGTTGTCTTTACCCGGATAACGGAATTCCCATTTGAACTGGCTGCCTGTAACCTCCACCACCATCGCATCTTTCGGAGCTTCGCCGGTGATCTTAAACCAGTAGAAGATACCAAAACCCACAAGGATCGTCAATGTGATAGCAGGGATAACAGTCCAGATCAATTCCAGCTTATTGTTGTGCGGAAAATAAAAAGCTTTGCGGTTTTCTTTTTCCTGGTACTTAAAAGAGAACCAGAATAATGCGATCTGAGTGATAAAGAACACGACGCCTGTCAGCGCAAGCGTGATGTACAACATCATGTCAATATGCTTACCGTGATCAGACGCCGCTTCTCCAAGGATCTTACCTTTCAATGTTGCATTGCAATAAAACACGCCGATCAAACCCATCACCAGGAACGCCAGCAGCATAAAGGCATTGATCTTATTTGTCTGTTTCCTCGTCTTCTCTTCCCCACGCAGCACAGCTACATATTCACTGGCCTTGGCTATCTGAAACGTAACCAGGAAGCCCAATGCCAAAATCGCTACAATGAAAAAAGTTTGCATATTCTATCGTTCAAAAGTTATTGTTCAAATTCAAGTTTAAGAGTTTAAAGGTTTAATAATTTAAAAGTTATAGCTGCTCCGTCGCAGGTTGAACATTGAAACTTTTAAACATTAAAACTTTTAACCTTTTTACGTGTGATGTATCAGACTCTCCTTTATAAATGGGTGGTTCTTCGCAACCAGCGGAGCTTTTGAAAGCGCCCGGCCTGTTGCAAACATGATCACGCCAACAAACCCTAATGCGATACCCAGGTCATAAAGAATATTCGGAACATGTGTTACACCGGTTTTAGGATCGGTCAGCGGGCTTGGGAATACCATCTGGAAGAAATCCAGCCAGTGACCGAACAGGATCAGCACAGCCATGATCGAGATAACTGCATAGTTTCTTTTCGAATCGCGGCTCATCAGGATCAGGATCGGAGCGATGAAGTTGATGATGAACATTAACCAGAATACTCCGCTGAATTCGCCTTGTGCCCTTGGTTTGAAATAAACAGTTTCTTCAGGGATGTTCGCATACCAGATCAGCATGAACTGTGAGAACCACAGGTAGGTCCAGAAGATCGAGAATGCAAACATGAATTTACCAATGTCATGCAGGTGCTCTGTATTGGTATGCTCGAGGTAGCCATTGTTTTTGAGGAATACAACGAACAATGCGATGAGCGCCATACCCGCCACGAATGTGCTGGCGAATGTATACCAGCTGTACATGGTACTGTACCAGTGTGCGTCGATACTCATCAGCCACAGCCATGGAATGGAAGACATTACAGTGAGGGCAAATACGATCATGAACAGTGCCGCCCAGATTGTATTATTCCACATGTATTTTTTTCTTCCTTCAACAGTTGGGATCGGATTCTCATCAAGGCTGCGTGAAAGTTTTCTCATTTTCCAGCCAAGGAATGACCAGAGAATGATCGTCAGCACGGTAACTGTTGCAAAGAATCCTTTATTTAAAAATCCTTTTTTATGGTCGAGTGTTGGATCATGAGCCACGTGACCAGCATCTGTCCAGTGGTAGATCTCGTGGTTACTGCTAAAGCAGATTGCCAGCAGGATTGCGCCAGCGATCACGCCGACCACCGGTACGCAGGCAGAGATTGCTTCCGGCACACGGCGGAAAGCCATTTGCCAGCCACCCCAAGCAAGGGTCGTAGCGCAGATAAAGAACATAGAGGCGTTTACAACCAGCAGGAAGTATACGCTGTTCTGTAATAAACTGCCCCAGAACCTGGCCTGCTGATGAGGATCTTCTTTTGATCCCGCAGTGATATACAAAGTAATAGCTGATAGAAGACCAATAGCGATCAATGCGATTGCTATGGTATTATATCTCTTAGGCGCTACGAAATTTTCCCTGTTTGCCATCAGTGTTCTTTTATAAAATTCTTTCAATCAGTGATCTTAGTTAGTTGCTGCTTTAGCAGTGTCTGCCGCCGCAGTTGTTGGCGTTTTCGCTCCCGCTGAATCTGTGGAAGCAGGTGCTGCCGCGCCACCGCCAGCTTGTTTTGACTTGATAAAGGCCGCTACCATCCAACGTTGTTTGGTAGTAAGCTGAGAAGCATAACTTCCCATCTGTCCCTTTCCATAAGTAGCTACGTGATAGATTGTGCCGATAGAAGTCGCCTTCATATCATCCCCCATCAGGTTCTTCGGAGCAACAGGGTAAGGACCGTTACCATCTTTCCAAAGTGGTCCCTGACCATCGAGTTTGGAACCATGGCAGATACCACAGTTGACCAGGTAAAGCCTTTCCGCTTCTTTTTGATCAACATCTGCTACAGGATTTACCAGCGCAGCAGAAGTTGCATAAGCTCCGACGGTATCCCTAAACAGTTTGAAACCAGTCAGTTCACCGCGTGCCACCGTTCCAGGAACCGGACCGCCATGGAAAGAAGGCTCGCTTTCTGCACCCGACGCATTCAGCCTGTCCTGTACAGGAGCATATGTTTCATACGCCCTGCTGTAAGTCATATCTGGCATATACGCGCGTCCGGGATTACGGTCGCTGCAGCTCACAGCAAGTACTGTAACCGCTACACATCCACCTATGATCAAGAATTTTTTCATCCTATTTTTTATTTCCGTTTTAGCCTAAGGCTAATATGATTGTTATACTCTGATTCTCGTTTTGTTTAAAAGTTTCCAGGTTTAATAGTTTAAAAGTTAGCCTTGTTGTTTGGAAAACTTTAAACTTTTGAACTATTAAACTTTTAAACTCATCTCGTCTACGCTGCTTCGATCTTCTTACCGTATCTGACCGTCTCCTGATCGTAGCGACCAAGCCACCAGCCAGTTTCACGATATTGAACAGAAACTTCAGTTGCGCCTACGCTGTTCAGGAATGCTACCGCGTCAGCTTCGTTTGTTTTATCAGTACACTCGATCGCCATTACAAACGTATCGTCCGTTGAGCGGGGATTGAAGTGATCCTTCTTAATAAAAGGAGCCAGTTGACACAGCCAGCAGAAAGTAAGCACCATGCCCACCGCCGCGAACAGTACCGTCAGCTCGAATGTGATAGGAATCCATGCTGGTAAAGAGAAGAACGGCTTACCACCGAAGTTCACCTGCCAGTCTACTGTCAATGCCCACGTGATAAAGCTTACAGCCGTAGTTGTACCGGTGATACCATAAATAAACCCTGCAACGTGCAGGCTGGTATCCTTCAGGCCCATTGCCTTATCCAGACCATGGATAGGGAATGGTGTGAATACGTCATGGATCTTATAACCGGCACGGCGAACCTTTTTCACTGCAGGAAAAAGTACTTGCTCGTCATAAAAGTTGCCTACCACGAATTTTTTAACCGACATAGATATTAATTCAAAAGTTAAAAGTAAAAATTAAAAACCCGGTCGCTTTATGAAAGAAGGTTTCCTCTTTACTCTTTAGTTTTTTACTTTATTTCCTTTATGCCTCTGGTAAAAAGCATGCTTTTTTTACTTTTTACTTTTGACTTTTTACTTCCTAATGATGATCGTCATGATGCACATTATCATGCGCGAACTCTTCATAATTCTGCCCTTCTTCTTTATTATATCCTTCTTTCCAGTTGTCTCCGTTTTTCTTCAGGATATGTTTGATCTCAGCGATCGCAATAACCGGGAAGTATTTGGAGAAGAGGAAGTAGCAAACAAAGAACAATCCGAAGGTACCCATGTAGAACCCGATCTCCCAGATCGTTGGAGTATAGTATGTACTCCAGGAAGAAGGCAGGTAATCACGGTAAAGTGAGGTAACGATGATCACAAAACGTTCGAACCACATACCGATATTCACCAGGATACTCATGAAAAACGTCAGCAGCAGGTTACGGCGAAGTTTTTTAGACCAGAATACCTGTGGAGAAAGTACGTTACAACCCATCATGATCCAGTAGCTCCATCCGTAAGGGCTGTTCAGGTTAACACGGTTTTCTTTGAAAGCAAACCACTCATAACCAACGTGAGAGTACCATGCCATGAAGAGCTCCGTGAGGTAAGCAATACCTACGATAGAACCCGTTAACACGATAACCTTGTTCATTACCTCGATATGCTCGATAGTGATATAATCCTGAAGGCCAAGAACTTTACGTGTGATCAGCAAAAGCGTTTGTACCATCGCGAAACCGGAGAATACCGCACCCGCCACGAAGTAAGGAGGGAAGATCGTCGTGTGCCATCCCGGGATCACTGAAGTGGCGAAGTCAAAGGATACGATGGTGTGTACCGAAAGTACCAGCGGCGTACTCAAACCGGCAAGTACCAGTGAAAGTGCCTCATGTCTCTGCCAGTGCTTAGTAGAGCCAGTCCAACCGAATGCTGCAAGACCATAGAACATTTTTCTCCATTTCAGCTTTGCACGGTCACGGAGTGTAGCCAGATCCGGCAACAGACCAGAGTACCAGAACAACAATGAAACGGTGAAGTATGTAGAGATCGCGAATACGTCCCAAAGAAGTGGAGAGTTAAAGTTTACCCAGAGCGGTCCGCGTGTGTTAGGGTAAGGCAATACGAAGAATGCATCCCAAACACGACCCATGTGCCAGATCGGGAACTGACCCGCACACATTACCGCGAAGATCGTCATCGCTTCCGCCGCACGGTTCACACCCGTTCTCCATCCCTGACGGAAAAGCAGGAGGATCGCAGAGATCAGTGTACCCGCGTGACCAATACCTACCCACCATACGAAGTTGGTGATATCCCATCCCCAACCGATCGTCTTGTTAAGGTTCCACTGCCCTGTACCGTAAATTACCTCTACAACGATGGATACAACACCAAATAACAGTAATGCAACAGAGATAAGGAAACCTATCCACCATAATTTGGACGGCTTGGTTTCCACCGGACGGCAAATATCCTCCGTTACCTGATGATAATCTTTAGATCCATCTACAATCGGCGGTCTGACCTGTGATTCGTATCTGAGTAATGACATATTAAATCGCTTTTAGCTTTGCCCTTCGCGGAGGCCAGCTTTTTATTTTTATGTTGTCAAACTTTTCTTCTATCCTATTGTTCTATTCCTTAAATCGCCCTCTCTCAGCGATCCCTATCCCCACTCAATGCAAGCCCGTGCTTGCAAATCCGCCATTCCATCTATTCAGAAGATCTTACAACTCCGAGAATCCCTGCCCACTTCTTCAGCAGGCAGTTCATCTCAATATTGTTGACCTCGTTCTACTTCTTTAGCCTCTTAGTGATGTGCTTCCGCTTCTTTAGGTTGAGCTGAAGGAACTGCTTCACCATGACCTTCCGCTTTTCCATGTCCATCATTTGCCGGCGCACTGTCTTCACCATGACCTTCCGCTGCTCCACCATGGCCGCCTCTGTGAATGATCTCCTCGGTGTTTCTCACTTTGGAGAGGTAAGTCACGTTAGGCAATACGTGGATCTGCTCAAGCACCTGGAACATCCGCTTAGGATTGTCTTTACGAACCTGTGCGATCTGGCTGTTATGATCATTTACGTTACCAAAAATGATCGCGTCACCGGCACAAGCCTGCTGACAAGCTGTTTTCGCTTCACCATCCTGTAATGGACGTCCTTCTTTCTTCGCGTTCAGTTTAGCAGCCTGTGTACGTTGAATACAGAAGCTACATTTTTCCATCACACCTCTTGAACGTACCGTTACGTCTGGGTTCAACACCATTCTTGTCAGCTCATCGTTCATCTGGTGAACAACAGGATCGAGTTTACCTACGATCTGCTGATCCTGGTTATCCGGGAAGCTGTCAGCGCCTGTATAATCAGACCAGTTGAAGCGACGTACTTTGAAAGGACAGTTGTTTGCGCAATATCTTGTACCGATACAACGGTTATAAGCCATTTGGTTGATCCCTTCTGCACTGTGGTTGGTTGCAGCAACCGGACAAACGTTCTCGCAAGGAGCGTTATCACAATGCTGACACATCATCGGCTGGAATACCACGCCTTTCAGATCATCAGGATTGTTCTCGTCACTTACGAAATAACGGTCGATACGAAGCCAGTGCATATCATGGAAGCGAAGTACTTCGCTCTTACCCACAACAGGTACGTTATTTTCTGTATGGCAGGCTACCACGCAGGCACCGCAACCATAGCAGGCGTTCATATCGATGTTCATTCCCCATTTCAGACCTGGCATATCATGCACACCGTACAATGTTGCATCCTTACGGAAGTCATTGTTCGCTTTCGCATATTTGTCAAGCAGGTCCTGGCGGAAATCAGTGATCTCATTCGGATCCTTGATAAAAGAAGCAAGGGTTGTTTCCCTTACAACTTCCACACGTCCTTCGTATGAGTTGTGGATCTGCATCTGGGCGATCTTCTCTTTACGTTTTGCATCCGTAATTTCTGCGCCAGTTGCATAAGCGAATGTTCTTCCGTCAAAGGCGCCGAGATGGTAAACGTTCTTACCAACACCTGCAGCCGTTTTACCCAGACCTTCATTTCGTCCGTAACCAACTGCGATCGCGATAGTGTTTGCATTCATACCCGGGATAACCAGGACAGGAAGCTCTACTTCTTTTTTACCAGGAACCGCAATTTTGATAACGGGCTTATCAGGATAGTATTCGTAATTGTTATTCGCTCTTTCGTTGTCTTTGTTAGCGAGGTCAATGCCGAGCAGTTCTTTCGCCATGCTCATGGAGATCAATGCGTAGTTGTCCCATGTAGCTTTAGAGATCGGATCAGGCAACTCCTGCAACCATGGGTTGTAAGCACCGGTACCTGTACCGATAGAAACTTTCTGGTAAAGAACTACTTCATATTTGCCGGCTGGTTTTTTTGCTGATGCGATACCTGAAACCGCCGATCCAACACCGCCGCCGCCGTACGTACCGATTGACATGGTTGTCATCAACTCCAGCACACCATCCTGCAGTGCTTTTTCAAAAGCAGCTTCAGAACCGAGTTGTGCGGACCAGTAGTTACGGAAATATGTTTCGTAGTCAGTATTGTTACCCGCCCATTTCAGCAGGGATGTCTGGTAAGGGCGTGTTTTGAACAGTGGATAGATCGTAGGCTGCAGGAAGCTTACCAAATTGCTTTTTGGTGCAGCATCACCCCAGCTTTCGAGGTAGTTATGTGTGGGAACGATGTACTGGCAAAGCTCAGTTGTTTCGTCCATTTTTTCTCCGAAAGAAACAGAGAGTTTTACTTTTTTGAGCGCTGCTTTGAACTTCTCAGCATCATGGTAGTGGTAAGCAGGGTTTGCTCCGTAAACGAGCAGGGCGCCTACCTGGCCAGCTTCCATCTGTGCGATCAGGTCAACCAGGTCTCTGTCAATACCAGCGCGGTAGTTGGATGTTGTAGCCCATGAAATGGTCGTACCATAAGCACCAACCGCGTTGTTGATCGCATTTACGAGGATCTGAACATTCACATCATTGCTTCCTGAAACAACCAGTGAAGAACCGCTGTGAGATTTCAGCGCAGCTACCACTTTCGCGATACCTGCTTTCAGTTTTGCGTCAGCGATAGATGGAGCAGCAACAGAACCATCGAGGCCGGCAAGGATCGCCTGGGCAACGATTCCGGTTTCAGAAGGACGGTGAGTGAAACGCTCATCCGCGTTGGCACCGGTTGTGCTGAGATGACCTTCAAACTGGAAGTGTTTGCTCATCGTCGGGTTCCTCTCGTCGATCTTTCTTCCTTTACCGTAACCGAGACCGTTTTCAACAGGGTTCATCCAGTTACCAAGGAAGTCGGCATCCAGGCTCACGATCACTTTAGCAGCGCCAAAGTCGTAAGTAGGAAGATTTATGCCGAAACCGCTCGCTTCATTCGCGAGGAGCATACCGCTGTAAGAAACAGCATCAGCTGTTACGTGGCGGCTGCCGGGATATTTAGCGAGAAACTCAGTGATGATCTGTTTGGTAGAAGGAGAAACTACTGTGCTGGTCAGCAATACAACGCCGGAAGCGCTTGCAAGACCTTCAGCGATCGCCTTGTCTACAAATTCGTAAGTGGTTTCTTCGAACTTATCGCCCGCCTTTCTCTTCGGGTGAGTAATACGGAACATGTCATACAGGTCCAGAACGGAAGCCTGTGCACGTGCGCTGGTACCACCTTTTGTATAGGGAGACAGGGTGTTTCCTTCGATCTTGATCGGGCGGCCATCACGAACTTTAGCCACAACAGGGATCACATCCCCATCCTGGATATAAGTGGTCGCGTAGTACTTAGCTTCACCTGGAATGATATTCTCAGGTTTGTTAGCGAAAGGAATGGCTTTACGAACAGGAACTTTACAGCTTGCAGCCAGTGTAGCAGCCGCTGTGCTGAAGCCCAGATATTTCAAGAAGTCGCGACGGGGAGCTTTTGCATCAACCAATTTGCCATCGATATCCTCAAAAGGAAGCTCCTCTTTGAATTCGTCCTGCACTTGCTTCTGAAATTTTTCCGGGTCTGAGACCTGTCCGAAATTCTGCCAGTACTTGTTTTGGCTCATATTTATCTGAGTTAGCAGCCGGTGTTTGCCTTTGGGGTGAGCCGGCTGTTTTGTTGAAATTTATTATAAAGACTCTTCACTGTCGTCCCGTCGAAATCCGGGATCTCCTCGATCAGAAGACGATTAATAGTGACACTTCTGACACTCCAGTCCACCGATATCTTTTACCGTCACGCTATCCATTTTACCGCTCTTGATATCGTTATGGAATTTCTCGTAGATGCTGTAGAACTTGTTGCCGCTCGTGCTGTCATAGTTGAACTGCACTTTCGTTTGGCGGTGACAGTTAACGCACCATCCCATGCTCAGCTCAGAGAACTGCTGGATCGTATTCATGGACGTTACTTCGCCGTGGCAGGTCTGACATTGTACATTACCAGCTTTTACGTGTTGCGCGTGGCTGAAGAATACGTGGTCAGGCAGGTTGTGTACTTTATTCCATTCGATAGGCTTCGCTTTGGAAGGATCCCAGGTCGTAGCATTTTTAGGGTCGAAACCTGCGTATTTGTAGAGTTTAGCGATCTCTGCAGTTCCGTCGATCTTTGTTTCACCATCAAACAATTCAGGTCCTTTTTCGTAAGCCTGGATCGCTTTGTGACAGTTCATACAAACATTGGTCGAAGGAATTGCCGCTGATTTACTTTCCCACGCATTACCGTGACAGTATAAGCAGTTGATCTGGTTAATGCCTGCGTGTACTTTATGAGAGAAGAAGATTGGTTGTTCCGGGTGATAATCTTTCTGGCGTTGCAGCCCGATCATACCTTTTGTGGTGAAGTATCCGCCAATGATAAAGAATACGATGGCGAACATAGCGATGTAAACTTTATTGCGGTAGAAAGCAACTGGTTCTGGTCTGTCGATACCTTCCGCATCATCAGACATTTTTTTCAGGTTGCTATTGATCTGCATCAGCACGAGTGCGATGATGGCAAGGATCAGGGAGATCACACCGAAGATAACTGCGTTCTGAGATTTGTCGGGAGCATTTGAACCGTCGCCGGCACCAACACCATCAGGCTTTGGACCACCAGGACCCGCTTCAAATGTTTTATTGATATAGTCAACAATTGCGTCTACATCTTTCAGGGTAACATCAGGAAAAGCCGTCATCACAGAGCCAAACCGGGCTTTTAGACCTTGTGTGTAGGGGTCTTTCGCCATATAGCCACCCGGATTGTTGATCCAGGCTTGCAGCTCTTTATGGTCTGCCCATTTATGCCGCTCTTCCAGACCGCCGAGCGCAGGGCCTGTCAAGTCCTTGAAGATATTGTGACAACTTTGGCACTTTGCTTGGAATAATGCTTTACCATCCTGGGCCGAAACACTCTTGAACGCGAAAACAACTACAAACGAGAGTATAAACAGTTTGAGTTTTGTGGCCGTTGGTTTACAAGGAATCATAGACGCAATTAATCTGAAAAATGTGGATAAATAGCTCTAACCGGCTGCAAAAATAAGCTACAGCGGTTATAAATAACAATCCATTTTAAAAAAATTTTAACCCGCTACCAGCCTGCATTTCAGCGGATTTATGATGATTTTCTTTATTGGGTCAAAATTGATTGTCATAAAATCGTCAACATCTTCGAACCATTGTTAACAGACAAATGGATGACGGACGTTTTACAATTTCACGACGTGGAAGGAAAGCGGCGAAGCAGCAAACATGGCGGAATACGATATTTTCTTCTCTGTATTTCGCCGCACCCCCCCGCGCGTCGCCCCGCCCGTCGCGTTCCTTTTATGCCAATAAAGGATGATCAGCCTCATCCGCTGCCATGATTTAAGGGTTATCCACAATTAACGAAGGATGAACGACGAAACACCGGTCCCATCATGGACAAATCCGGTTCCGGAAAGGAATCACCGATTCCCCCTTTTAGTTTACTTTCGCGCCTACTTTTATATGTTTAACCGCCTGCAACAGAAATGGAAAGTCAGCGCCGCACAGGTCGGCCTGATCCTTTGCACCTTCGCCATCGGCGGCAGCCTCACGGGCTACACCGGCCGGAAATTGATGAACCTTTTTGATATCTCGCCGCAGTGGCTCTGGGTAGTGGTTTATATAATCGTCGTGACGATCATCTGGCCACTGGCTGTGCTGCTGATCAGTATCCCGTTTGGACAATTCCGGTTCTTCACAAAATATCTCGCTAAAATGGGACGACGAATGGGGCTGGGCAGATCTCAATCAATCATTGATAATCAAAATAGTAAAGTGAGAAAGATCGCGATTTTTGCTTCCGGCGCAGGTTCCAATGCACAAAAGATCATTGACCATTTCAAAGGAAATACTAACGTTCAGATCGCAGTGATCGCCTGCAACAAGCCCGGTGCCGGCGTTTTGAACATTGCAGCGAAAGAAGGTATCCCGGTGTTGATGATCGAAAAAGAACCATTCTTTCGTGGCGACGCCTATGTGCCGTTTTTGAAAGAAAAAGGGATCGACCTGGTCGTTCTCGCGGGCTTTTTATGGAAGATCCCGAATGCCCTGATCTCAGCATTTCCGCATCAGATTATCAATATTCACCCCGCATTATTGCCAAAATATGGTGGTAAAGGCATGTATGGGCAGTTTGTGCATGCGGCAGTTGTTGCAGCCGGAGAGAAGGAAAGCGGCATCACGATCCACTTTGTGGATGAGCATTATGACCATGGTAATATCATTTTCCAGGCAACCTGTGAGGTCACCCCAGCTGATACAGCGGATACGGTGGCGGCGAAAGTGCACGCGCTGGAACATGAGCATTTCCCGAGGGTAGTGGAAGAGGTGTTAAATCGAATGGCGTCGTCCTGAGCTAAAACTTCGGCGGACAGGTAAGGAACGCGGCGGACGCAAAGATACGCGGCGGACACGGCGAAAACAGCCCGAGAATATATTGTATTTCGTGGCGTACTCCGCGTATCGTTGCGTTCGCAGCGTTCCTTAATACGCCAGCCGCCCAGATTTCAGTATCTTGGTTCATAATACCATTACACATATGAAATCTCGCCTCACACTTCTCGCGCTGCTTGTCACAGCAGCCAGCTTTGCCCAATTAAAAGAAGCCGCCCCCGAAACCGCCGGCGCTTCTTCCGAAAGACTAAAACGAATCGACCAGCTTTTCAAAACCTATATAGACAACAAGTGGATCAGTGGAGGAACCGCCATTATTGTCAAAGACGGCAAGATCATTTATTATAAAGCAGCCGGCGTCAGCAATCTCGACACGAAATCGCCCATGCGGAAAGATGCCATCTTCCGCATCGCATCACAGACCAAGGCCATTACAACCGTCGCCATCATGATGTTGTATGAAGAAGGCAAGCTGTTGCTGGACGACCCGGTTGAGACATATATCCCCACTTTCGCCAAACCTCAGGTGATCGATAAATTCAATGCCGCTGATACCAGTTACACTACCGTTCCGGCTAAAAGATCAATCACCCTCCGCGACCTGCTCACGCATTCATCAGGCGTCGGGTATGCGCAGATCGGTTCAAAAGAGATCAGATCAGTTTATGCGAAAAACGGCATTTGGGGCGGAATTGGCGTCGAAAATGGGATGATTTTGGGCGAAAAGATCAAAAAACTGGGTACTTTACCGCTTTCACACCAGCCTGGAGAAAAATGGACCTATGGTTTGAATACCGACATCCTGGGCTATGTTGTAGAAGTGGTAAGCGGTCAAAGCCTCGATCAGTTCTTCAAAAAACGCATTTTCGAACCACTCGGAATGAACGATACATATTTCTATCTGCCTAAAGAGAAAGCCAACCGGCTCGTAAAACTGACTGGCGAAGATGAAAATCACCTGGTAGTACCCGTCAACCAGGAATCACTGAACCTGAGCGGAGCCATCCGTGTGAACTATCCTGCCGAACCTGGCACCTATTATTCTGGTGGCGGCGGACTTTCTTCCACTGCGCTTGACTATGCCATTTTCATGCAAATGCTGGTAAATGGAGGAGAATACAATGGAAAGCGCATCCTCAGCCCCTTTTCCATCCGTATGATGGCGGCAAAACAATTTGATAAATTCACCTCTCCCGATACTGAAATGGGACTTGGCTTTACGGTCTACACCGACAGAAGCGTTCCCTATTCTCCGCTTTCCCCGGGATCTTTCGAATGGGGTGGCATGTTCAGCTCCACCTACTGGATCGATCCAAAAGAAAAACTGGTGGCTCAGCTCTTTCTGAACCAGTACCCTAACTCGCATTCAGAGATACATGCAAAATTTAAGGTGCTGGTATACCAGGCGCTGCGCGATTGAACACAAATGGCCGCGAATGAGCGCGAATAGAGTTTTTCGGTATAAGAAAGTGCTTATAGCCGACCTGGGATAATTTCCCGGCAATAAGACTCTATTCGCGCCCATTAGCGGCCATTTACGTTTAATTCGCGTTAGCGTTTAATTCGCGTTTAGCGTTTAATTCGCGTTTAGCGTTTTATTAGCGTTTTGTTTCGTTACTTGTGGACCCTTAATCGCTATTGTTTGAATAGAACTTTACTTTTCGCCGGAACATGCCTTGCCTTTATATTGATCAGCATTTCGCCCGTATGCGCGCAATACAAGATCAAAGGAACGGTGTATGACAGCACAAAAACGTATGCCGTGCCTTCAGTGTCGGTATTGTCAACTTCGGGAAAAGGCGCGGTCACCAATTCAAACGGCGATTATGAAATTGAGGTGAATGAGAAGGATTCTATCTGGTTCAGTTACCTGAACAAGCCAACTGTGAAGTTCCCCGTCCTGAAGATAACTTCCCCCCATGCTTTTGATATTTCCATTCAGCTGAGTGTTACGGTGATGAAAGAAGTAAAGATCCGGCAGCGGAACTACCGGCAGGATTCGATACAGAACAGAGAAGATTATGCAAAGATCTTCAATTACGAAAAGCCCGGTCTGAAGATCGGTTCACGGCCGGCTTTTACCGGAACACCCGTTGCTGCGGGCTTCGATCTCGAATCGATCATCGAGATATTCAACTTCAAGAAGAAACGGCAAATGGCTTCTTTCCAGCGAAGACTCATCCAGCAGGAACAGGATAGATATGTGGACCATCGGTTCAGTAAACAACTGGTACGTCGTCTTACCGGACTCGACTCCGCTGGTCTCTTTAAGTTCATGAATATTTACCGACCGCCGTATGAATTCACCATTATGCTTGGGGAATACGACTTCCAGAAATATATCAAAGACTCTTATGACCGGTATCGCCGTGGCCTGCCTCCTTTGCCTTTTTATAAAGCAGAAGAGGAAGAGGAAATGATCTACCCCAATAAAAGATAGGGACATACGTTTTAAGGGTCAGCCTTAATGCCACGTATGAAGCATCTTGTCACCAGCCTCGCCGTACTCCTCGCCTCGTCTGCCTTTTGCCAGGAGATCATTTTCACCTCTGCTCAAACATTCAGTAAAGAGGATATGACTACTTTCTATTCCTCTTTCGCCATCAATCGTGACCTGGTGTTATTCAATGCTAATGACTTCAAGCTCTACGCGTATCGTAAAGACGGAACACTGGTGTGGGAAACGCCCGTCAGCCGCAAGTCAAACATCCCGCCCTTTTTTATCGATAGTACTGTTTGGATAAATGGCAATGATCATAATAGTACCCGGATCAGGATCTTGAATACGAGCGACGGTTCATTGAAAAGAACAACCGGCTTTGAAATGCTGACAACCCCACTGATCCGTGATGGGATCCTTTACAGCACTGGCATCTCCAATGGCGGATGTGTTTTTGCCTATGATCTCAGATCAGACAGTGTGCTCTGGGAACGCTTCCTCGCTCATGGGAGTTCTTCCAGACCGTACTACCAACCTTCCAGGATCGTTGCCAATGCAGAAGGCGACAACTGGCTGGAACTGGATTACAGCGGACATTTAGCTGACCCGGACTGTGAAGATTCGACCGTCTCTTTTCCCTCCGCACTTAAATGCATCAAAACCTTTCACGGCCTTACTCATGACGGCCTTGCGATCAAAGGGAAAAACGCCGACGACTGGATGGAGAACGATGCTGTGATTGTCTGTAGCAAAAGCCGCACTTTTATTCTTCAGAATGATAAACTGATCATCCTCGGAAATAAGCGGCGGCTCAAAGCAACCATCGATTTATACTCCCTGTTTGAAAACAACAACTTTGACGAGTATGCTAACAAAGCCATTATTGAAACAAACGATGAAAAGATCTGGCTGCTCTTGAACAATCACGTGATCTTATATAATCATAAGAACAAAAAATCCGAAAAGCAACTCGACCTCACCAATTGGGAGCCGCACCAGG
>JBEVKW010000255.1:0-3396 GCA_040509495.1 Chitinophagaceae bacterium
AAGAAAATGGGAGGCTGGCACCGTCTGAGACACACCGCAGGTGTGCCGAAGGCACAAAAAAACTGTTTGAGCCAGCACGCCAGTCGACCTTAAGCACTCCGCTGGCGAGTTTTTTTTTGTGCAGGTGACACCCTCCCATTTTTAGCCATGTGCGCGTAGCCTTGATCTTTTTTTGTTACTTTTTTTGCATCAAGGCAAAAAAAGTAAACGGAGTCTCCGAGGTAAACCTCGGAAAAAAGCGCCTTGCCCGCCGGCAAAACGGTAAACGGACCCTCCGACCCCCCTCTGTAAAAAAAGCGCCGTGCCCGCCGGCAAAACAGTGATGACTCCACTTCATCCCCCCATCTCACCAGTTCATCCAATTCCCCTTGCCATTCAAAAAAACCTTTACCAGTTTTACTGGTTGATCATCAATAAGCTCTTTAAAATGTCGCTTTTCTTCTATCACATGCTAGCCCTCTCCAATAGTTTTGAATCCTAAATCAACAACAATGAACCGCTACAATGTTTTCAACACCATCCACAAAGGCCTGAGAGCCCTGATGTACGACACGGCTGCCATGATACAGCGTACAGATTTCAGTGTAAAAGGCGCTGCTGAAACAGTAAGCCGGGTAAACTGGGTAATGGATATCTTTGATGAGCATGCACGGCATGAAGATCAATTCCTGCTCCCACTGGCATTCAAAAACAATGAAACCCTCGCGCAGGAATTTGAAAAAGAACATGAGGTTGATCACCGTTTATCAGATGAACTTCGTAGTGCGCTGAAAGGATGGGAAAAGGCTGACACCGATACAGCACGTATAACAGCAGGTCAGGCGATCTTCTTTGCATTCAATGAGTTTATCGCTTTTAACCTGTATCACATGAATAAAGAGGAAAATGTATTACTGCTGAATCTATGGACGCATTATACTGACCAGGACCTGCTGGCTGCAGAGAATGCCATCGTGCAAAGCATCGATCCTGCAACACTGATGGAAGAAAGTAAATGGATGATGCGCAGTATCAGTAACCCCGAGATCATCGGTTGGTTGAGTGGCATCCGTCATGCAGCGCCGCCACCAGTATTTGAGATATACCTGTCCCTGGCAAAACAGGAAGTGCCGGCCGACAGATTTGCTGAAGTAGCGGCTGCCCTGGGTATTCCTACAGCAGCCTGATCACATTAACCAGATTAACCTTATTTCATGCAGATCACTTACAAAGAATTCAAACCATCATTCCACCTCAAACCTTTTGTGGAGGATTACTGGTACCAGGTATTCGATGGAGAGCCCGGTGAATATTCTCCATTACAGGTCTGTCTTCCGCTGGGTATGGCACAGATCATCTTTCATGTAAACGGGCAGGAATGTTCCGTATTTGCCGGTGGTGAGTGGCATCGTTTACCCGATGCATTCTTTGTTGGCGTATATCGCGAAACAGTTACCTGGCGTGCGAAAGGCAGATGCGTTTGTTTTGGTATAAACCTGAAGCCGGAGATCCTTGTGCAACTGTTCAAAGTACCTGCTTCTGCTTTGTTCAACTATTATACGGATGTGGCAAATTTTATGAATGCACGTATCAGTTCGTTTGCAGATCAGCTGATGGGAGTGGAGGATGCAGACACACTGCTGCAGTTAACGGAAACATACCTGGAGAACAGGATCCGGCAGATCCAGTTTGAAGAAAGCTGCCTGCATCATGCAACAAGGTTGATCCGCGATTCAAAGGGAACGATCACCGTCGACAATATTTGCAAAACGCTGTATGTTACGGAAAGGCAATTACAGCGCAACTTTAAAGACAATATCGGGGCGAGCCCTAAAACATATACACGGATCATCCGTTTCAGGAATACTTACAGGGATCTGAAAAAGAGTTCCTGTGAAAAGATCTCCTGGGCTTCTCTTTCGTTTGATCACGGGTTTAGTGATCAGTCGCATATGATCAGGGATTTTAAAGAATTCTCCGGTGTAAATCCTTCACTGATCATTTCTGCTGATGCGCCATATTACCAACTGAGCTGTTCCTGATCACTTCTGAAAGATGAAAGGGAAAACTTAGAAATGATTTGACTGCGCCGCGCACCAGGTGCTCCCGTCTCTATCGTTATGTTATTGGAATTCTTCTTTCGTCTGTAAGATCCATGATCGTTATGAAGAGCAGTAATAGTTCAAGCAGCAGGAAAACGATAATAAAGAGCATGAAAATCCGTTGGGTGTATTTCCTGCTCCTGAATGTGAATGATGCGATCAGTAATGAAAGGAGCGTGGCAATGAATGGGATCAGCACAAATGTCACGATCAGGAAGAAAAGGAATGTGGAAAGTCCCGAAAGAAAGACCGGGGTGGTCATTGTTCCGTCTGCATAGCCGGTTGTCAGCACAAGGATGCAATGTCCTATAACCGTCAGGATCGACAGCGTGAACAACAGCCCGAATCCGCGCGGTATTTTGCTGTCTTTACGTTCAAGCTCATTCAGCTCCTTATCAAGAAGATCCTTCATGTTATCGGTTTAAGTATACAAAATAAGAAACGGGACCTGATAAATCAAGCCCCGTCTCGCTGACAAGTTCAATCGTTGAGGAACTGTATGAACTTATCATAAACCTACCACCTGCGAAATCTGTAAAATTATAGTTTGTATTTGAGTCCGATCTCCAGACCCAGGGTTGAGTTATATGTTTTAGCCCTGTTGGCTGGATAATTCACATAATCCTTATCCTCTGCATTGGTGAAATCATAATCGAAACGCACACCAGTTGCCAGCAGAATGTTTTTAGATAAGCCGAACTCAACTCCTGCATTTGCAACGCCACCAAAAGTGATGTCTTTGTAAACGTCTTTTGTATCCGTTTTAAGATTTGCGGCTTTCAATTCTGAATTGGTGAGTATGCTTAATTGAGGCCCAAGTTTACCTACAAACGCTACGTTCTTGCTGAAGGGCGTGCGATAGCTGGCGTACAGCGGGATCTTTACATAATCATTTTTCTGGTTGTATTCTGTACCTGCGAGATCAAACTTTCTACCCTGCAGGGAATATAATGCGTCCAGGCCAATTCCCCATCGCTGCGAGAAAGCATATTCAACACCGAGTCCAAAGTTTCCTGTGAATTTTGATTTGCTTTCGAAGCCACTTGCATCTTTATCATCCGAGTTGTTCATCCATCCAAGAGCGGGAGAGCCTTTCACACTTAATGCCCATTTGCTGTCTTGTGCGTTGATAGTATTAAAAGATGCAGCCAGTAATGCAATAGCTATAACGCTCAATAATCTCTTCTTCATAATAATTTTTTTTCTTTAACATTAATCGTCTGTTGTTTCTTAAACTTTCTGATAGCGCTAATCAGGTACAAAATTCGGAACCGTTGCGGTCGTGGGAAAGGTCTGTTTGTATGTTTTTTATGTC
>JBEVKW010000256.1:0-4987 GCA_040509495.1 Chitinophagaceae bacterium
ACAAGAACGGTCACTGGCCTGGAAATTGTTGATGAGCAAAACAATGTTTTACAACAATATTTTATGCTCACGTTTACCTATAGTTTGAAAAATTTTGGAACAGCACGGCCAGCAAGAGGACCGCAGGGAGGCGGAGGCCGGCCGATGATGAACTTCTAAGAAACTAAAAAGTCAAAATTAAAAAGTAAAAAGGGGTTTCCTACGAAGGTTAAGTTACCGGATAAGGGGCTCTTTTTTACTTTTTAATTTTGACTTTTTACCTTACATCGCCGATCAAATAAAATAACCAGTTCTTTCGTTTGTGAAAAGCGGCTCCAATGGAAAATTTGCGTAATATCGTTTTTGCAAAAAAATCAGGGCTTGGACGAGAGAATACTGGTTAACCAGTTAAAACAAGGAGACGAGACCGCGTTTAAAACCATTGTTGCAACCTGGCAGGATATGGTTTATAACACGGCACTAGGCATTGTCCAGAATGCGGAGGATGCGGAAGATATCGCCCAGGAGGTTTTTGTTCAGGTATATCAGTCCATCAATTCTTTCAAAGGAGATTCCAAGTTCTCTACCTGGCTTTACCGGATCACCATTACCAAATCACTGGATCATGAACGGCGGAAAAAGCGGAAAAAGCGGTTTGCATTCGTAAAAAGCCTTTTCGGTGAAGAAAGTGAGGTCGTGATCCATCCGCCCGACTTTAACCACCCGGGAGTGGTGCTTGATAAAAAAGAGGACGCGGCGGCCCTTTTTGCCGCAATCGCCGGATTACCGGAAAATCAGCGGATCGCATTTACACTGCATAAAGTCGAGGGTCTTAGTTATCAGGAAGTTAGCGATGTGATGAAAACAACCGTTTCTTCGGTAGAATCCCTGATGCACCGCGCAAGGATCAATTTAAAAAAGTTATTAGAAGTCTATTATAAAGAAAAGGGATAGCAAAAGTTTTTTTACCAATCAACGTCAAATCTTAGGTCATGGAACATAAAAAGACGATAGACGCAAAAATTGAAAGAGCGCTGGAAGGCCTTGACGGCATTCAGCGGGCTGCTGCGCAACCCTGGTTGTATTCCAGGGTAATGGGCAGATTGCAGCGCGAAGAGAAGACGGTATGGGAGTCAATAGGGTCTTTTCTGTCAAAACCAGCGGTCGCGATGGCTGGTTTAACAACGATTCTTGTCCTGAACTTATTCGTGCTTTTCAAACAAAACAGTTTTCAGGATGCGACGGCAGTGGCTGGCACCAATCAGGGTGTCCAGATCACAGACAGTGAGTCGATCATTGCCAGCAACAGCAGTTTTGATTATGAAAACCTCGTACAGCCATGAGCAGACCGGGAAACAAGAATCTTTTGATCATTATCGCCGTTCTTCTGCTCACCAATATTGGTGTACTCGGCTATTTTCTTTGGTTTAAAAAACCGGGGAAACAGCAACAGGAATCACGGTGGGATTCAAAAGGCAATTCCAATGGTATCTATGAATCCCTGCAAAAAGACGTCGGTTTTTCTGCAGATCAGCTGACGCAATACAAACAGATGAAGGATAAGCAGCGCGAAACGCTTCGCCCGATGTTTGATGAAATGCGTCGCGTAAAAGACAGCCTTTTTCGCCTGCTGAAAGAATCAACTGTGCCGGACTCTATCGCTGAAAAAGCGGCAGATCAGATCGGCCGTCAGCAAAAACTGCTCGACCTGCAGACGTATACTTACTTCCGTAAGGTCAGAACACTTTGCACTCCCGATCAATTACCGAAGTATGATTCCCTTATTCAGAACATGTTCAGTAAGATGGGGAAACCTCAACGGAAATCGGATAGCGACAGTACAAAAACAGATAAAAAGAACTAAGCAATAACGCTCTGCTGGTAAAAATCAACTTAAAAAAGTCAAATATGAAAAAGATCGGTTTGTTCCTCGCATTTATGGTAGCAGGAGTTATCATGGTAAATGCACAAGGCGGCGGCGGTGGTTTCCGTCAGCGCACAGTAGAAGAAAGAGTAAAAACAGTACACGAAAAGGTCGACAGTGCTTTCAAACTGGATGCTGAAAAGCTTACGAAAGTTGACGCAGCTTTTACTACATTCTACAAAAGTCAGGATAAAGCAAGAGAAGAAATGATGAGCGGTGGCGAACGCCCTGACAGAGACGCAATGATGGCAAAGCTTGCTCCTATCACGGAAGCAAGAGACAAAGAACTGAAAGCAATCTTCTCTGAAGAGCAGTTCAAAAAATTCAAAGAAGAACTCGAGCCAGCACTTAATCCACGTCGTGGACCAGGCGGTGGCGGTGGAAATCGTCAATGATAGTTTAGGGTTAATGGTAGTTACACCCATCCCGGTAGTCTTGTTCGCAAGGCACCGGGATTTTTGTTTTCAAACGGATGCAATAAGGGGAAAAGCCTGTCAACCGAAACGCCGTTCACCTCGCTCCTTCAGATGCTTAGCTGCTCATCCATTCTTTAAATGCCGTCACATTATCCTGGCTGATAATGATATCTTCATTGATCTCAGGTTCCAGCTCCAGTTGTAACTTACTTTTTGGAAACGTCCTGATCTTTTTGATCGCATTCAGGTGGACAAGATACTTCCGGTTCACACGGTAAAACATTAAGGGATCAAGCTGCTTTTCAATCTCTGATAATGACTGATCGAGAATAAATTTCTGATTCTTCTGGTCGATCATACATACCAGCTTATGCGTTGCATAGAAATAAGCAATGTCCTCTGTTTTTACACTGATGTAATCTGTGCCGCGTTTTACAAGAAACCTTTTTTTATAATCATTTACCTGCTGTTGGCGCGATTGGAGGAACTGCCGCACGTCAGCGGAAAAGTGCTGCTTCAGCTTAGCGTACTTTTTTAATGCCGCATCAAGTTTTTCCTGTTTGATCGGTTTTAACAGATAATCGATGCTGTTGTGTTCGAATGCCTCCTGCCAGTATTCATCAAATGCTGTGCAGAAGATGACGGGGCTGGTGATATTAATGGCATCGAAGATCTTAAAAGAAAGACCATCACTCAACTCGATATCCATGAACAGTAGATTAGGCATATCATTTTCTCCCAGCCACTCAACAGCTGATCTTACACTGCTAAGTATTGCCACAACGTCAACACCAGTGTCTGTCTTCATGATAGCTTTCTGCAGTTTTTCTGCCGCAGGCTTTTCATCCTCTATAATGATCGCTCGCATATAAGGTCAATTTTTTCAGGTAAGGTTCAGCACCGGAAGTCTGACAACAAATTCGTTATTATCATCTGATATGCGGATCTCTTTTCCGGTTGTAAGTTTATACCGCTCTTTCAGATTGTTAAGGCCGATCCTGGAAGAAGGCTTCCGAAGTTCCTTCCGTTGCAATTTATTCTTCACCACCAGCGCGTCGTCTTCAAGGTGGACGCTGAAAATAAGAGGACTTTCTGCCGAAAATTCGTTGTGCTTGATCGCATTTTCTGCAAGCAACTGGAGGCAAATAGGAGGCAACAGGAAGTGTTCCAAAGCTGCATCATCTATTCTTTTTTCCAAATGAACCGCTTTTTCAAAACGGATCTTCAGTAGCAGAAAGTAGCTGTTCAAAAATTCGATCTCGTCACGCAGTAGTACGAGATCACGTGCCTTGTTCTGCAAAATGTAACGATAGACATCCGCCAATGTATCATTGAACTGTTTTGCCCTCGCAGGCTTTTCTTCTATTAAATGACTTAACGTGTTAAGCGAATTGAAAATAAAGTGCGGATCGATCTGATTTTTCAGTGCTTCAAGTTCTGCTTCCGCGCGTGCCCGCTCAAGTTGTTCATTCCGGATCATTTCGTTTTCCGATTGTTTTACCAGGATCACTGTTTCATATACATGCGTGATAAATATTACAGCGATGAGGATGATCAGCGTTGCCTGGGACACGACCTGCCAGTTGACCGGCTCATTGGTAAACAATTCATACCATCCAACAATCAGCAATACACTTACCGGAACGGTATAGAATACGACGGACAGGATCAACACTAATACTTTTTGAAGCGGCTTGTTGATCCAATCGAAATAATTACGAAGAGACGAGTGCAAATAACGATTGCCCTGCCAAACAACCAATGCGATCATGATCGTATAAAGAAAGCTCCATCGCACCGCCGGGTTTGAAATATTATGTCGATTGATGAGACCGGTGATCAGCGGTATGGCGATGCCAAAAAAGGGTATAAGGATGAGCCTGAATCCAAGGTCATTCACCTTGTATTCTGTCAGATTTTCTGTCTTTATTTTTACGATGTTGATCCTCTCCTTTTCCACATTCAGCAGCTTTGGTAATGCGATGTAAAAATTAGGCAATAGTTTAGATAAATGTTTATCAGCCACTAAAAACTTATTCATATGCTAGAAACCATCAACTGGTTGGCCGTGCTGGTTGCGGGCATATCTTCCTTCGTTGTGGGAGGAATATGGTATTCCCCGGGGATGTTCGGCAGGATATGGATGAAAGATAACGGGTTGACAGTAGGCGAGGTCAGGAAAAAAGCAAAAGAAAAGACCCTGGCCTGGACGGTGCTGTTTTCCCTGCTGATGTCTGCAAGCCTCGCCATGTTTCTTGCCCTTTCAAGAGATGGATGCCATGAATGTATTCCGCCTGTCGCAATGTTAAGAGGAGCGATGATCGGTTTTATCGGAGGGTTCTGGACATTCTGTGCTACCGCTATTCATAGCGTTTTTGAAGAGAAGACCTGGCGACTTGTTTTGATCAATGGCTTTTACAGTATCGTGTCATTGACAATGATGGGCGCGATAATTGGAGTGTGGCGATAGAGCCATTATTCACCGCAATAAATAACAACTATGCTGAATGACTTTGATAAAAGCCGCTTCGCAGTCAGGATCCCGGTAAATGCTCCGGTAGAAAAAATATTCAATGCATGGACAACACCCGGTGGTCTTGAACATTTCTTTTTGCGACAAGCATTATTTCATTCTCCGGAAGGGATCAAAAGGGAATCAAACGATCGC
>JBEVKW010000257.1:0-10365 GCA_040509495.1 Chitinophagaceae bacterium
TAACAAACTGTCCAATAATGGCCGGGGCTGCTTACAATGATGTACCTGAAAATGTACTGATACACCGTGTCAGTACCGGGGATGAGCAGGCCTTCCGCATGTTGTTTGATCTGTACCGCGATAATATCTACACCACCATTTACCGCATTACTTTACTGGACTGGATGGCCGAAGAGGTTCTTCTTGATTGCTTTATCAAAGTCTGGACAAAACGTACAGAGCTGCCATTGATCCTGAACTTTGGTGGCTGGCTTTATACCATGGCAGGCCGGCTCGCGCTCAATGCGATCCAGGTTGACGCACGCCTTCGCTCGCGGCAGCAGGCTTCGGCCGCCATTCTTTCGGACGACCATGTTCCTTCCGGGGAATCCCTGCTCGATGCAAAACAATACCAGGCCATCGTCAGAAAAGCCGTTTGCTCCTTAAGTGGCCGCCAGCGGGAGACCTGGGAGTTGATCAGGGAGCAGGGGATGAAAAGAACGGAAGTCGCGGAATACCTCAAGATCTCTCCAGAAACTGTTAAGTATCACTTTGAACTTGCACTCAAGAATGTGCGGGCATTCTGCCTCGCCTATCTCGAAGGGCACTCGGGAATCGCGCTATTCCTCCTGCTAAATATTTTTTTGTAAAATCCCCCCCCATACATCTGTTTGGCGCTGTCTTGTAAAAGATGACCAGACTAACTGAACTAATCAACAAGTGCCTGGAGCAAACTGCTACAGACGCCGAACGGGCGGAGCTGTACACCTTGCTCAACGACACAAACCTTACCGAAGACTCTCTAGACGCCTTAAAACAGGCTTTTCTCCAGAAAAAAGAATTGTTGCCAGTTCCGGAAACCAGTGCAGATTCTATCGTTTCCGCGATCCTTGAAGGTGTAGCGGGAGCGAATGCCGATATGAATGTGCAGGAAAAACAACAGTCTTCGCCCCCTCGCATTATCTGGCGCTGGGTTGCCGCTGCTTCCGTATTGTTACTGCTAAGCCTCGGCGGCTACTGGCTGATCAATCATAACCTACAGCGCAGCCATCCTCAGGCCAACACGAATATCCAGCCAGGCAAGGACGGCGCTATCCTGACCCTGGCTGATGGCTCGCAGGTTGTACTGGACAGCCTCTCCGATGGCATAATAGCCGTTCAACAAGGCACGGACGTGCTGTTGAAGAACGGACAGCTCGTTTATGATACAGATAGTGCGGAAGAAGAACCTGCCGTTAATATAATGTCTACTCCGAAAGGAAGACAGTTCAATATCACTCTTCCTGATGGCACACGTGTATGGTTGAACGCCGCCAGTTCGGTCAGGTTTCCTACCGCATTCAAAGGGAATGAAAGACGGGTGGAGATCACCGGTGAAGCATATTTTGAAGTGGCAAAAGACAAAACCAAACCTTTCTTTGTAACACTCCCCAATCAATCCGCTATTGAAGTGCTGGGCACAAGCTTCAATGTAAATGCATATACAGAGGAAAAAAACATCCAGGCTACGCTGCTGGAAGGATCTATGCGCCTGCACGCAAATCTTAATGCGGACGAGAAGACCGCTCTCTTAAAACCGGGTCAGCAGGCGAGTATCCCTTCAACTATAAACGCCGGCAATATTGCGCTGGATAAGGCGGATATCGATAAAGTAATGGCCTGGAGAAATGGCCTCTTTTACCTCGAAGGTGTGACACTCAAAGATGCGATGACACAGTTCTCCCGCTGGTACGATATAGACGTGGTATATGATAAAGACGTAAAGCAGACTGAACTGCAGCAGATGAAACTTGCCGGAGAGATCAGGCGTGACCTGAACCTCGAAGCAGTGCTGGATCTGCTCAAAGAACTGGACCTGCATTTCAGCATTGAAGGAAGAAGACTGACGGTGTTGCCGTGAGGAGTTTAATAGTTATAAAGTTTAATAGTTTAAAAGTTTAAATGTTGCCATCGTCGTGGTATCTGTATAACAAACCGGGAATCTTAAAACTATTAAACTCTTAAACTATTAAACTCTTAAACTTTTAAATTTTTAAACTCTTAAACTTTAAAACTCCTACCCCCAAACTGGAAAAACCGGAAGTGTCGTAACCACCTCCGGCGAGAGCTGGTTTGTTCATAAAGGCTGTTGATACCTATTATTTAATTAAACCAAACTGCATCGAATTTATGCAAAAAACTGCTAATGGGCCCGGGAGACCAGTTCGCTGGTTCCCTGGAGATGTCGCATGTCGACAGGGAAAGAACCGCGTACGCTACCGGGGCCGCAAAATCTTCTTGGTAATGAAGCTAACTGCTATCCTGCTTACGGTATTCATGCTCAACGTGCATGCAACCGGTCTGACACAAACCGTCACCTTTTCCGGGAAAAAGATTCCGTTAAAACAGCTCTTTACGGAGATCAGGAATCAGACCGGATACACCGTCCTGTCACTGCATTCTTCTCTTGATCATGCAAAACCTGTTTCTATCAACGCCAGTAATATGCCGTTGAAAGATTTCCTGGCACAGGCGTTGAAAAATCAGTCGATCGACTTCAAGATCCTTCACAACACCATCGTTATTTCACCGAGACCCGCATTAATTACGCTGAACGTAAGGGACGAACCACTGTCGAACGTATTGAAAGAGATCCGCAAACAATCCGGCTATGACTTCTCCTTTGAAGGGCCGATCGATGCTGATGCGATCCGCGTAACCGTGAGCATCGCCGACGCCAGCCTAGAAGAAGCGATCACGGCAACTTTAGCCGGAACGAATCTTGGTTTCAGGGTAGTGAAGAAATCAGTCGTGATCTATTCGAAAAAAACGGATACACCAAAGATCGATGAAGCCGGAAAGATCAACTTCTTTGGCCGTGTCTTGAATGAGGCCGGCCTGCCAATGGCCGGAGCTACCGTTAATGTAAAAGGCACCGCTCAAAGCGTTTCCACCGACGAGAAAGGAGAGTTTCAGCTTTCACGTGTTGAAGACAGTGCAAGACTGGTCATTTCCTTCGTTGGATATATTCTGCAGGATGTCAGCATCGCCAACAAAAAAACGATGGATATCGTGCTGCTTCCAAAAGAAAGCAATGCCATGAACGAGGTTGTCGTTGTCGCATTCGGCCAGCAGAGAAAAGAAAGCATGGTCAGCTCGATCACGACCATCAGTCCGAAAGAACTGAAAGGTCCAACCAGTAACCTCACTACCATGCTTGCGGGAAAACTGGCCGGTGTGGTTTCCTATCAGCGAAGCGGTGAACCAGGTGCTGATAATGCGTCCTTCTTTATCCGTGGTATCACGTCTTTTGGTGCTGGTAAACTCGACCCCTACATCCTGATCGATGGTATGGAATCAACACCGAACTCGCTCGCGCGTTTACAGCCGGATGATATCGCTGCCTTCTCCGTATTGAAAGATGCAGCTGCTTCATCCCTGTATGGTGCACGTGGCGCGAATGGTGTGATCCTCGTTACCACAAAATCTGGTGTGGCAGGTAAAACAAAATTCAACGTTCGCCTGGAAAATTCGCTTTCCACCAATACGGATAACTTCAGAATGGCTGATAATATCACCTATATGAGATTGGCCAACGAAGCAGTGCTCACGCGGAATCCAAGGGAGGCGCTGCCTTACAGTGAGAACAAGATCGATCATACCATTGCCGGTGATAATCCCTTACTGTATCCGAATAACGACTGGATGGGACTGCTCATCAAAGATTACACGATGAACCATCGGGTGAACTTTAATCTTTCCGGCGGTGGAAAAGGCGCACAGTATTATATCGCCGGTACATACAACCAGGATAACGGCGTCTTGAAAGACAATGGAAAGAACAGTTTCAGCAATAATATCAAGCTGAAAAGCTACGAGATCAGATCAAACGTAACAGTAAACCTTACTCCGACCACTATAGGCATTGTCAGAACCTCCGGCAACTTTGACGATTACAGCGGACCGATCGGCGGATTCGATGGAAACGGCAACCGGATCAATGGAGGTGCGGTCGTATTCAGCAACGTGCTACGAGCAAACCCGGTTCTGTTCCCCGCTGTATTCGATCCTTCTGATTCGCCGTTTGATAATCATCCGTTATTTGGTAATGCGTTGATCTCCCAGTCGAGCAATACTTTTTACAACAATCCTTATGCACGAATGGTATCTGGCTTTCAGCAGTACAATACCTCAACCTTGAACGTGCAACTGGAGATCCAGCAGGATTTCAAATTCATCACCCAGGGTTTGAAAGGCCGCGTGATGGCGTATTCCAAACGGTATACTTATTTTGATCTTTCAAGACAGTACACTCCGTTCTATTATTCGGCCAATCCAACAAATGATAATCCGAAAGGCTATAAGCTTTCATTGCTGAACCCAACTGCTGCCACGGAGTATCTTACGTATAACCCTGATCAAAGTGGTAAGGTGGTAAATACGACCAGCTATATGGAAGCTGCGTTGAACTACCGAAAGACCATTGCTTCGGAACATAATGTAACAGGCATGCTGATCGGCATCATCCGTAATCATTTGAACGGAAGCGCCGCTACGTTGCAGACTTCACTGCCTGCACGTAACCTTGGTGTATCAGGAAGATTCACGTATGACTACGGTTCCCGTTACCTCTTTGAAGCCAACTTTGGCTATAACGGATCTGAGCGTTTTGCGAAGAATAACCGGTTTGGCTTCTTCCCATCCGTTGGTGTGGGTTGGGTGATCAGCCGCGAGAAATTCTTTGAACCACTGCAGGATGTTGTAACAAGCATGAAGCTCCGTGCAACGCATGGACTTGTCGGAAATGATCAGATCGGTTATACACAGGACCGATTCTTCTACCTGTCTGATGTGACATTGAATAACCCGACCCGCGGCGCAACGTTTGGAGAGAACTGGGGTTATACAAGAAATGGTGTTCAGTTCAACCGTTATGCGAACGAACAGATCACCTGGGAAAAATCAAAGGAAACAAATATCGGTATGGACCTGACCCTGTTCAATTCACTGAACATGGTCGTGGAAGTGTTTAAGAAAGACCGTACGAATATCCTGATGCCACGTGCCTTCATTCCCGCCACCATGGGATTGACAGCAGGGATCAGCGATAACGTCGGTGCCGCTTCTTCGAAGGGGATCGATATCGCTGTTGACTATAACAGGACTTTCAAGGACTTCTGGATGAGTGCAAGAGGTACTTTCACCTATGCCACCAGCCGGCTGACAAAGAATGAAGAGCCTGAATATGCATTGAATGAATATTATCTGTCGCGTCTTGGTCATCCCCTGCAGATGAATACCGGTTTGATCGCAGAGCGGTTATTCGTGGATGATGAAGATGTACGTAATTCTCCGACACAGGTGTTTGGAGAAGTAAGAGGCGGCGATATCAAGTACCGTGATCTGAATGGTGATGGTATGATCACTAACCTTGATCGCGTGAATGGTCTTGGTCATCCGACCAGCCCCGAGATCATCTTTGGGTTTGGTTTTTCCGCGGGATATAAAAACTTCGACCTGAGCGCATTCTTCCAGGGTGCAGGAAGAACATCCATCTATATCAACCCGGCAGATATCACACCGTTCGTATTGAACGGAAGCAATCAGAATGGTTTGCTGGATGTGATCGCACAGGATCACTGGTCGGAAGATAACCGTAATATCTATGCTTTCTGGCCACGTTTAAGCCCGACAGTGAATGCAAACAACACGCAGCCTTCTACCTGGTGGTTAAGGAACGGAGCCTTTATGCGTCTGAAGCAGGTGGAGCTCGGGTACAATCTCGGCGAACGTGCTTTGAAGAGAGTGAAGATCTCTGGTTTGCGTATCTACCTCAATGCTAACAATCTTTTCAACGTCTCTTCATTCGATCTGTGGGATCCTGAGCAGGGAAGTAATGGTCTTGGCTATCCCGTTCAGAAGGTATTCAACATGGGTGTAAGATTAGAAATCTAAAAAATGAAAAAGCGCTTTATGTACTTATATAAAAAGATTCAGCAGGTCCGGTTTACTGCTGTAACACGAATAGCGGCAGTGCTATTAGCTGCGGTTGTTTTATTCCCTTCCTGCAAGAAGGAATTCCTGGATATTGTTCCGGACAATATTCCCAATATCGATCATGCTTTTTCCAATGCGATAGAAGCGGAGAAGTTCCTGTTCACCTGTTTTTCGTTCCTTCCAAGAGAAGGCGAGCCCGACAGCAACCCGGGTTTTAATGCCGGCGATGAACTCTGGTTGTACTGGGAGCCGGTGCTTGACTTCTATTACAAAGATCCTTACCGGATCGCGCGTGGTCAGCAGAACAGATCGACTGTGTATATGAACTACTGGAACGGTTTTGACGGCCGTACTATGTGGCAGGGGATCCGCGATTGCAATATCTTCCTGGAGAAGATCGGGCAGGTGCGTGACCTTGATGAGATCGTTCGCGTGAGATGGATCAAGGAAGTGACTTTCCTGAAAGCATATTATCACTGGTATCTGTTCAGGATGTATGGTCCTATTCCCATTGTTGATCAAAACCTCCCCGTTGAAGTAAGTGTGGAGCAGGTAAAAGTAAAACGGCAGCCAGTTGACAGCGTGGTGAATTACATAGCAGGTCTGCTGGATGAAGCCGCATCTGGTGGTGAATACGAAGGGTTGCCTTCCCGAATTCTTAACCAGACCGATGAGTTGGGTCGCATTACAAAAGTTACCGCACTTTCGATCAAGGCAAGATTGCTCGTAACGGCCGCAAGCCCTTTGTTCAACGGCAATACAGATTACCGGAACCTGCAGAATAAGGATGGACAGGTACTGTTCAATCAAACTTATGATGCCTCAAAATGGCAACGGGCTGCAGAGGCCTGCCGGGTTGCAGTCCTCGCTGCTGAGGCTGCTGGAGTGAAACTGTACTATCAGCCAACAGGCAGTGTAGTTGGACAGGATCCGTATACAACAATTGAATTGAGTGTGCGGAATGCAGTTTCGATGAGATGGAACAGTGAATTGATCTGGGGTAGCTCAATTTCATCTGCGTTCAATATCCAGTTATTCGCGTGCCCACAGCTTGATCCTGCTGTATTCAATGCGGAACTGAAAGGGCAACTGGCGCCTACTTTTAAAATGGCGGAACTATTCTATACAAACAATGGCGTGCCGATCAGTGAAGATAAGACATGGGACTATGCCAATCGCTTCAAAGTGAAAACGGCTACCGCTGCGGATAGCTGTATTCAGAATGGTTACACAACCGCTGCATTGCATTTCAACCGTGAAGCACGTTTCTATGCAGATATGGCATTTGATGGGTCGAAATGGTACATGAGTAATAATGCAAGTGCGAAAGCTCCTTACAACATCCAGGCGAAAGCATTGCAATCAGCGGGAAAGCGGAATACGCGATTGTATTCCATCACCGGCTATTATACAAAGAAGCTGGTGAATACAAAGCTTGCCTTCACGACGACGAACGTTTCAATTGAACGTTATGCATGGCCGGTCATGCGCCTGGCTGATCTGTATTTACTGTATGCAGAGGCATTGAATGAATCAGGTAATTCCGGAGCGGCATTACCGTACCTCAACCAGGTACGTGCCCGCGCAGGGCTGGCATCCGTCGAAAGCTCCTGGAGCGCGTTCTCTAACAGGCCAACAAAGTACACGACCGTTAGTGGCTTGAGAGAGATCATTCAGCAGGAGCGGGGCATTGAACTTGCTTTTGAAGGAAGCCGGTTCTGGGACCTCCGCCGTTGGAAGACTGCACAGGAAAAAATGAATGCGCCTATCTATACCTGGAACATCACGCGCGAAACAACGGAAGATTATTACCAGCGGATTCTTGAATTCAATCAAACATTTGTTGCACCACGCGATTATCTCTGGCCGCTTAGTGAAGGAGAACTTCAGATCAATACGAATCTGGTGCAGAACACCGGGTGGTAAAAGATGCGTTGCAGGTAAGATAACATAAACAGAAAAAAGTAAGTAATGAAACAAATCAAACGATATATATACGGATCCGGCACAGCGCTACTATTGCTGCTCGCTGCCGGCTCGTGTACAAAACTTGAACTGGGGCCATCGGAAAATGATGGGCAGGCGCCCGGACCGGTCAGCAATGCCCTTGTGAAAAATCTGAACGGTGCTGTTGAAATTACATTCACACCTCCGTCTGATCCCGATCTGGCATATGTGAAAGCAAAGTATACAACAAAGGATGGAATCGTTCGCGAGAATAAAGTGAGCCGTTATTCAAACAAGATCTCGCTGGAAGGCTTCGCAGATATGGATGAATATGTTGTAACGATGAACGCGGTTGATAAAGGCGAGAATGCATCTTCACCTGTTGAGGTGAGAGTTAAACCGCTTAAACCGATCTATCAACTGGCTTTTGATAGCCTGGCCATGACAGCGGATTTCGGTGGGTTGAATGTGAACTTCAGGAACTTCACCCAGGCAAGCCTGGCATATGTAGTGCTGACCAATGATTCACTGGGAAATTTTGTTCCGACATACACTAACTATACTGATCTCAGATCAGGCAGTTTTTCTGCACGTGGATTTGCTGCAGTGGAAAGAGAATTCGGTGTATTTGTCCGTGACAGGTGGGGGAATAAGTCAGATACCGCTATGATCAGGGTAACGCCTTACTATGAAGTGCAGCTTGATCGTACAAAGATGCGTGCTTACTCGCTGCCAACTGATGCAGCCTTGGGATACTCCGGAACATTTGCAGGATTGTTCGACAACCGTTTTGATATCAACTCTTATTATCACAGTGATGGCCGAACTGGTATGCCGCAGTGGTTCACATTCGATATGGGTGTTGATGCAAAGCTTAGCCGCATGGTCTATTACCTGAAGCCTGACCGTACAAAGTACTATGACGAGCACAGCCCGCAGATCATCGAAGTCTGGGGATCAACAGCTCCCAACCCGAATGGAAGTTTTGATGATACCTGGAAACTGCTGACGTCTTATACAATGCCAAAACCATCAGGAAGCCCGGCAGGCACTCCGCTCACGCAGGCTGATATCAACTTTGTTGAAGAAGGGATCACTGTTCCTTTTCCGGTGGATGCGCCGAAGGTTCGGCATATCCGCTTCAAGACCCTGCGCAACTGGGGTAATACCAACTATGTGTACGTATTCGAGATCAAAATGTTTGGAGATCCTAACTGATAACTTTGTAAAAGAGCAATTATGAAATTTCAAAAATATATAACGGTCCTTATCATTGCCTTCACCGGACTGATACAGTTTGTATCCTGTTCGAAAATGGATGAGTACAAGGATGAGTTCATGGCCGGCGGCGAAATCATTTATGCCGGTGCCCTGGATACGGCTATTGCACAATCCGGTTACAAACGGATCAACCTGCAAATGGTATTGGGTAAAGATCCGCAGGTGACACGTATCAAAGCTTACTGGAATGACAAAAGGGATTCTGTCGAGATCCCGGTGCAGCGTCCGCTTACTTCGGATACGATCAATTACCTGATCAATGATCTTACAGCAGGAGGCTACACGTTTATGATCTATACATTCGATGCGCAGAACCATACATCGGTATTGAGAAATGCCAATGCGGTGGCGTATGATGATGACTACGTGAATTCACTGGCCAACAGAACGCTGCGTTCTATTACGCCCAATGCCAATGTGGATTCCCTGATCCTTAAATGGAATGACTCCAACCTCGGTCAACTGGGAACCGAACTGGTTTATACGCTACGCGCTGGTGGTGATAAGGTGATGACGCTTTTCCCGCGTGATACCATGGTCGGAATTCCGGACGACTACGTTCCTGGTAGCGAATTACGTTACAGATCTTTTTATAAGCCGAATGAAAATGCGTATGATACATTTAAAGTGCCCGAATATTCTGTGGTGACATTGGCCGAGCTGATCTTTGAACGTCAGTTGGCAAAGACCGGCTTCAAGCAATATTCCCTGCCCGGTGATGTTGGTGCAAGCCAGTATGCAACCTGGACGATGCCGAAGTTGTGGGATGGTACTTATGCAGCTCCCGGTTATGCAACAGCAGTGGCGGCATTGCCTTTATCATTCACTTTTGATACAGGTGAATCCACAGCGATCAACAGGATCATTTACTGGATGCCGAGTGACCGGATCTTTAATACCGATGCTGCCAAAGTATTTGAAGTATGGGGTAGTGACGCACCTGCGGCGAATGGAAGCTGGGATAGCTGGACTTTGCTGACTACCTGTACCAGTGTGAAGCCATCAGGGCTGGCACCCGGTACAAATACTGCTGCAGACGTTGCAGCCGCAGCAGCAGGGCAGGAGTTTGTATTTCCCGCAAATGGACCGAAGACAAGATACATCCGGATCAAAGCATTATCGCGATGGGGAACAGGCACATTTATTTCGATGGGCGAGATGACATTTTTCACCCGGACAAGA
>JBEVKW010000258.1:0-12799 GCA_040509495.1 Chitinophagaceae bacterium
ACGCCATTTTTTCCAAGGCCGGGCGGACTGAGAGAGGTAGAATCGTTTGCGATAAAGATTCGTTTAGGTTCCACCTCAAAATGCTATTTGAATTTATGACTGCTTTCTTTACTGCCATTGCTAATAAAAGAGATAGACGGTCAGTTTTAGTTAAGGCTACGAATTCCAGGAAGAGATCACTATCTGCTTTCAGAGGGCCGTGGCATAGCGCAAATGGCGTGAAGAAAATGGGAGGCTGGCACCGTCTGAGACACACCGCAGGTGTGCCGAAGGCACAAAAAAACTGTTTGAGCCAGCACGCCAGTCGATCTAAAACACTTCGCTGGCGAGTTTTTTTTTGTGCATGTGACACCCTCCCATTTTTAGCCATTAGCGCGTAGCCTTGATCTTTTTTTGTTACTTTTTTTGCATCAAGGCAAAAAAAGTAAACGGAGTCTTCGAGTCCCCTCGAAAAAAAAGCGCCTTGCCCGCCCGGCAAACGTAGTTTAGCAAACTAATATTTTGAAGCTTTTAAAAGCGCTATTGATTTTTTCCACCCAACATCGGCACGAAAGAAAAGTTGTCAAAAACTTCTTCTTTCAATGCTCCGTTTTCCAGCTTGGTGATCCGCATCATCCGTTGAACATCGCCGGCACCGACAGGTATCACCATCATACCGCCAACCTTTAATTGCTCGATCAGTTTCTCAGGGATCTCCGGTGCTGCGGCTGTAATGATCACACGATCAAACGGGCCATAAGTCGGTAAACCCTGGTAGCCATCACCATAAAAGAATTTAATAGAAGGATACTTTTTCAGCAGAGGGAACTCTTTATTCATCTCAAAGAGCTTTTTCTGGCGTTCGATGGTGTATACCAGTACACCCATTTCAGCAAGCACCACGGCCTGGTATGCGCTGCCAGTTCCGATCTCCAGTACTTTTTGAAAAGGTTGGAGTTCGAGCAACTGCGTTTGATAGGCCACGGTGTAAGGCTGGGAAATAGTCTGTCCTTCGCCGATAGGAAATGCTTTGTCCGCGTATGCCTCTTCGCCGAAAGCTGAATCAAGAAAGAAGTGCCGGGGGATCTTTCCGATTACCTGCAATACTTTCTCATTGGTAATTCCTTTCGATGCAACAATGTCAACTAATTTTCTTCTTAATCCCTGGTAACGATATAGATCTTCTGTTGGCCTCATAAAGCTAAGCGTAAAAAGAGGGTAATGAGTAAAAGAGTTCTGGTTTATACATATTTGATAGATCCTGTCGCTCTTGTAAAGATACAGGAGATGTGCAGTACGAAAAAGGCTGCGAATATCGCAGCCTTTTCATTCATAAAAAAGATTTTTCTATAACCTCATTTCCTCCCTCGCCTCTTTTCGATCTTAGTTAGAGGTGGATCGCCTCGCCATACGCAACCTCGATCGCGTCTTTAACGCTTTCGCTGATGGTTGGGTGAGGGTGAATGCTATTGAGTACTTCGTGATGAGTTGTTTCAAGTTTACGGGCTGTAACAGTTTGGGCGATGATCTCTGTTACGTTGTAACCGATCGCATGCGTGCCTAACCATTCGCCGTATTTCGCGTCGAAGATCACTTTGATGAAACCTTCCGCATGACCGGCAGCAGATGCTTTACCAGATGCACTGAGCGGGAATTTACCAACTTTGATCTCGTAGCCTGCATCTTTTGCCTGCTTCTCTGTATACCCTACAGAAGCGATCTCAGGATAACAGTAAGTACAACCTGGAACGTTGTTATAATCAAGCGCTTCCGGCTGGTGATTATATTTCTTTTCTCCGTGAGCAATTGCTTCCACGCAGATGATACCTTCTTTAGAGGCAACGTGCGCCAGCGCCTGACCAGGTACACAGTCTCCGATGGCATAAACACCAGGAACACTTGTCTGGTAGTTTTTGTCAACAGTGATACGACCTTTATCCGTTTTGATACCGAGTTCTTCCAGACCGATGCCTTCAATGTTTGCAACAACACCTACTGCGCTCAGTACAACATCCGCTTCGAGTGTCACTTCACCATTGGCCGTTTTTACTTTTGCTTTTACGCCGTTGCCGGATGTATCAACAGAAGTTACTTCACTATTGGTCAGAATTTCGATGCCTTGTTTTTTGAAGTTCTTCTCAAGTTCTTTAGAGATGTCTTCATCTTCAACAGGCACAACGCGTGGGAGGAATTCAACGATCGTTACTTTCGTACCGATGCTGTTGTAGAAATATCCAAATTCAACGCCGATCGCGCCGCTTCCAACAACGATCATGCTTTTGGGCTGAGTAGCCAGAGACATACCTTCGCGGTAGCCAATGATCTTTTTGCCATCCTGTTTCAGGGCAGGGAGCTCACGGCTGCGGCCACCTGTCGCGATGATGATGTATTTTGATTCAACGGTTGTTTTCTTACCGTCTTTATCTGCTACTTCAATTTTGCCTTTTGCAACGAGTTTGCCAAAGCCCATTACCACGTCGATCTTGTTCTTCTTCATGAGGAACTGAACGCCTTTGCTCATCTGGTCTGCTACACCGCGGCTACGTTTGATGATCGCGTCGAACTTCGGTGTTCCTGTAGCTTCGATACCATAAGATTCTGCATGTTTGATATCGTTCACCACCTGGGCGCTTTTCAGCAACGCTTTAGTAGGAATACAACCCCAGTTAAGGCAGATGCCTCCGAGGCTTTCTTTTTCAATGATTGCTACCTTAAATCCTAACTGGGAAGCCCGGATAGCCGCCACGTAACCGCCAGGGCCACTACCGAGAACAACTACATCGTATGCCATAATTCTTAATTATTTTTAATGAATGCAATTTCAGCTTTCGGCGTCAGTGCATAAATGATGCGCGAAGTTATTCGAAAACGGGCAATTACGCAAACAGTTGTCCGTTGACCGTTTACCAGTCTGCCTGCTTTGCTTTTACGAAGGCAGACTATTTAAAAAAGGGAGCACAGTCTCACTTTTTTGTTTCCGGGAACGATTGCGGGTCATATTTCCGGAAAATCGTCGTGGCGATATGCCCGCCAAACCCGAAAGTATTATTCATCGCATAGTTCACTTCTTTTTCTACAGCTTTTCCCAGGGTCAGATCAAAGATATCTTTGAATGCGGGATCGGGATGCTGCACGTTGATCGTCGGCGGGATCTTGTTTTCCTGTACCGCTTTAACGGCAGTGATCGATTCAACAGCGCCGGCTGCGCCCAGAAGGTGCCCGGTCATCGACTTGGTGGCGCTTATATTTAACCTGCTGTTTCCCCCGAAGACGCGTTTGGCGGCGATCAGTTCACTGGCATCTCCCACAGAGGTAGATGTGGCGTGAGCATTAAGATAATCGATATCCGAGGGGAGCAGTCCGGCGTCATCCAATGCGGCCAGCATACCAAGATAAGCGCCTTCGCCTTCAGGATGGGTATTGGTCAGGTGATATGCATCGGCCGCCATTCCACCTCCAACGATCTCTGCCAGGATAGGAGCATTGCGCTGTAAAGCATGATCAAGGCTTTCAAGGATCAGCGCGCCAGCACCTTCACCCATTACGAAACCATCCCTTTCAATATCAAACGGCCGCGATGCTGTAGCCGGAGAATCGTTTCTTGTGGACAATGCCTTTGCTGCATTAAATCCGCCGACAGAACTTTCGTTGATCGGTGCTTCTGAACCGCCTGTAATGATCATGTCAGCCTTATTCCAGCGGATATAATTCATTGCATCAATAATTGCTGTATTGGACGTTGCACAGGCAGACATCGTGGTAAAATTTATTCCCCGCAGGCCATAACGGATAGAGATCACTCCGGAAGCAATATCAGCGATGATCTTGGGAATGAAAAACGGGCTGAACCTCGGCGTGCCATCGCCCAGGGCAAATTCAGTCACCTGCTGCTGAAAAGTATTGATACCTCCATTTCCTGAGCCCCAGATCACACCGATCCGGTTTTTATTCAACTGATCAAAGTTAATGGCTGCATTTACGCGCGCTTCTTCCACGGCGATCAGTGCATATTGAGTAAATGCATCGTAACGGCGGGCTTCCGATTTTTCGATAAAGTTGAGCGGATCAAAATCCTTTAATTCACAGGCAAATTTTGTCTTGAACTTTTCAGTATTAAAATACGTGATTGGAGCGGCTCCGCTAACACCTTTCAACAGGGCATTCCAGAAATCACTGCTCGTATTACCGAGCGGGGTGAGAGCACCAACACCGGTAACGACTACTCGTTTCATAAAGGTTAAAAGTTTAAATGTTCAATAGTTTAAACGTTTGAGAGGTTTGAAAGGTTTGGCACGTTTCAGCCGTTCAGGTATTTGTTCAGGAAAGATTATTCAGGTGTTTGAGCGCTGTTTCGGGTGATTGAAGAAAGAGCTGGCGGAATGCTGCGGTGACGCCAACATGGATCTCATAGATATCACCGGAGATACCATTGATGATCTCTGAAGCTACTTCAGCGGGTGGCATTTTTGAGCCGGAAAGTTCTTTCGCGAACGCTGTATCTACAAGGGGAGGCATCACTTCAAATACTTTAACATTGGTGGCACTCAATGCGACGCGTAATGATTGAGAATAGGAATGGAGTGCGGCTTTTGTTGCGCTATACGTGGGCACGCGTAACCCCGGAACCATCGAAACGATGGAAGTAATATTTACGATGGCAGCTTGCGGCTGTTTTTCGAGAAGAGGCCAGAACTTCTCTGTGAGACGAATGACTGCTAATACGTTTGTATTGAACTCTTCAGCAGCCTTGGTATAAGCATCCGCACCCGGGGAAAGAGTGTACGCTACCGCATGTGCTGCGTTGTTGAATAACATATTCAGGTCCGGAAACTCCCGCTGAATCCGCTCAACCAGTGAGTTGACGGCTATCTCATCGGTGATATCTGCAACAATAGCTGTAGCGCCCGGGATCAATGCAGCGGCCTTCTCCAGTTTTTCTTTATTTCTACCGGTAATGATAACCCGGTTTCCCCTGCCTGCCAGTAAAAGAGCTGTTTCAAATCCGATTCCTGAGCCACCTCCGGTGATCAGTACAGTGTTATTAGTCGTATTCATTGTTTTTGTTTTATAATAATATACCGATCGGTATATTTCTGTTTAAAAAAATTTACTTCTTTAATTCTCCGATGATCAATTCATCGATCTTGTCGAGACTGTTATTCAATAGGGATACATCGTCCATTGCTTTTGCCAGCAGTATTCCGCCTTCGATCAATGCAATGAACAACGTTGCGTACTTGTCTGCATCGGCTTTTTCGAGTATGCGATGCTGCCTTTTACCTTCTTCGATTGTTTGTGCGATCACTTTCCTCCATCCGCGATATGTCGCTTTCACTTTGGTCTTAAGTGCAGGGAAGTTATCGTCTGCTTCTACAGCAGCATTCATCACGGGGCAACCTCCGCGAAGAGCTACACTTCGGAATTCGTTCCGATAGTAAGCTGTCATAGCCAGTAATTTCTCAACCGGGTCGGTAGTGGAAGCCATTGCAGCACTCTGTCCTTTGAATAGAATGGAGTGATTGTAATCGTACACCGCCAGGGCGAGTTCATCCTTATTCTCGAAATTGCCGTAGATGGCACCTTTGGTGAGGCCGGTTGCAGTGGTAACATCGCTCAGTGATGTATCAGCGTATCCCTTCTTGTTAAAGAAAGGAGCCGCTTTCTCGATGATGAGTTGCCGGGTCTTTTCTGATTTACTGCCTGCCATTTTCTTTGATTACGATGTAAAATTATACCGTTCGGTATATTCATCCAAGTTTTAATGCAGATTTTAACATGATGTAAAATTTTGCTCGATATTTCAGTTCAACATTCGAAAATGACCGTTGGCCCGATTGGTTCCGTTAACCCGGTCATTTTTTTGGTAGCTTAGCTTTTTCAACTGCATGAGAAAAATCATCCTTTTTTCAATTCTTTGCTGGAGCTGTATCATCAGCCTCCAGGCTCAACCGCAACCGGGAGGCGACATCCATATTGCTGTGGAATCTGCTGAAAGACAGGTAGTGGCGTTCGCATCTGTCAGCCTGTTACGATCCGATTCCAGTATCGCACAAACCATCGTCACTGACAGTCTTGGCCGCGCTGCATTCATTAATCTGGCGCCGGCCCGATACCTCCTCAAAGTCAGCAGCGTGAATTTTGAGACGCATTACAGTCCCCTGATCGATCTTTCCTCCAAACCCGGGTTCCAAACGGTCATCACGTTACAACCCGTTGCCGGACTGATTGGGAACGTGACCGTTACGGCGAAAAAACCGCTGGTGCAGTTTATGCCCGACAAAACAGTGATCAATGTAGAAGCGGGCATTACGAATGCAGGCGCTACCGTGATGGAAGTACTGGAAAAGTCGCCCGGCGTAACCGTTGACCGTGATGGCAATGTATCGCTGAAAGGCCGTTCGAATGTGCAGGTGATGATCGATGGAAAGCTGACGCAACTTTCCGGCAGCGATCTCCAAAATCTTCTTAACGGTATGAATGCATCACAGGTTGAAACCATCGAACTGATGGACAATCCTCCTGCTAAATATGATGCAGCCGGCAACTCAGGTATCATTAATATCCGGTTGAAAAAAGTAAAACAAAAAGGATTCAATGGCACCCTGACTGTTGCGATGGGACATGGTTTGCGTTATAAGAATAACAACAGCCTGATCCTAAATTACCGAAATGGCGATTGGAACTATTTCTTCAACTATAGCGTTGTCGCCAACAAAAACCAGATGGACCTTTGGGCAATCCGTACAAATTACGACCAGGGCGGCGCTATCCTTTCTATACTCGAACAGCCCTATAAAACGTTAGGCACGGCTATTACGCACAACCTCAGAGCCGGTGTTGACTATTCTATAAGCAAGAAGACGACGGTCGGTGCCGCTTTCACCGGCACTTACCTGATACGTGATAATGACGGTCGCGCCAACGCCGACTGGAAAAATAATGCAGGAGCTATTGACTCCACCATTGTGACCACCAGCAATAATTACAGCCGGTTGAAGCAGGGTGGTTTCAATTTCAATATGCGGCATTCTTTCAACCCAAAGGAAGAACTGGCTGCTGATGTGGATGTGATCGGTTATAATATCCAGACTGATCAGCGTTTCGAGAATCTTTCTTCCGTTCCGGGCAGCATGGCCGATGCATCAAGAGGCAATATTCCTTCGGATATAAAAATATTCTCGGCAAAAGCTGATTATTCCAAACAATTCAACTCCCTGTTATGGGAAGCGGGCTGGAAGACCTCGCGGGTGAATACGGACAACTTCGCCAGATATGAGTATCTCGACATCAATAACTGGAAAGAAGACCTGGGGAAAAGCAATCATTTTCTTTATAAGGAAGATATCCATGCGTTATACAGCAGTTTCAGTTTGAAAGGAGGGCGCTGGAGTACGCAAGGCGGATTGCGTTATGAGTATACAAGCTATAATGCCAAACAGCTCGGCAATGCCGTTGTAAAAGACTCTTCCTTCAACCGTCGTTATCATAGCTTATTTCCGACATTATTTGTCAGCTATGAAGCTGATTCGATCAACACGTTTACGTTCAGGGCCGGCAGAAGAATAGATCGCCCGGGATTTCAAAAGCTGAATCCGTTTGTTTTCATTATCAATAAATACACTTTCCAGCAGGGTAATCCTTACTTCCTCCCGCAGTATACGTGGAATACAGAAATTTCACATCAATATAAAGACATCCTGTCAACAGGGATCAGTTATAGCCTTACCAATGATTATTTTTCGCAGATCTTTCTCACCAATCCCGATGGAACAATCGTGTATACGGAAGGGAACGTTGGTAAGATGCGTAATTTGGGTATTTCCATGAGCCTTCAGTTACCTGTTACCTCGTGGTGGTCATTGTCTGGCCAGGCGGTGTTCAACCGCAAGATCATCGAAGGCGTATTGTGGAGACAGTATAAGGCGACCATCAACCAGGGAACTTTCAGCATGAACAACCAGTTCCGTTTCAAAAAAGGATGGTCTGCCGAACTGAGCGGCTTCCTGGTCACGCGGGCACAGAACGACCTGCAGGAAGTACTCGATCCAACGGGGCAACTATCTGCAGGGGTGTCTAAACAGGTACTGAAAAACAAAGGGACGCTCAGGCTTGTGGTTCGTGATATTTTTTATACCCAGGCCATGGCCGGCTGGTCTTATTTTGAAAAATCGATCGAGTATTTCAAGCTGATGCGCGACACAAGGGTGGCCGTTCTCTCCTTTACCTGGAGGTTTGGTAAATCCATGAAACAGGTGAAACGCTCTTCAGGCAGCGCACAGGAACTGATAGAAAGGGCGGGCTCGGTAAACTAAAAGGAGCCCGGCGAACCGGTTATGAAATCTGCGCCCTGGCTGCTTTATCTTTCACGATCTTACCAGGAAGAACAAGCCGTTAGCCAAAAGGTAAGAACCCGGCAAAGGTGCAGGTTTCAAGACCCTAATGCGGGTCTACCCGAAGAAGTCAGTCCCGTATCGAATGCTCTTCTTAACTTTCCCGTATGAAAGAGCAAAACTATTCTAATCATGTGCGGTATTACGCACCACATCACTTCGTTTTTTATCCGCTATCGCTGGCATTGCTGATCATTGCAATCAAAGCTGCTGTAACGAGTGAATCAGATTCATCTCTACTCTGGTGGATGATTACGGGTGTGATCGTACTGGTGATCTGGGTGTCTGTGATGTTACGCCAACATTATGGATTGATCAACCAGAACAGGACGGTACGGCTGGAGCTTCGCTTCCGTTATTATACGCTCACTCAAAAAAGGCTCGAGCTGCTGGAAGACAGGTTAAGCTTCGGACAATTGGCGGCGCTCAGGTTTGCATCAGATGAGGAACTGCCGGAACTTGTTGACCGGGCATTAGCCGAGCAACTATCACCCAATGCCATTAAAAAGCAGATCAGGGTCTGGAAACCTGACCACATGCGTGTATAGAAAACATTCCGGCTGTATTCTTGTTATTATATCCATTCATACAAAATAAATGGACGTATTATGGATTTGCAATTGAAGGGGAAAACGGCATTCGTGTCCGGATCAACCCAGGGGATAGGTTTTGCCATCGCCAAACAATTACTGCAGGAAGGTGCATCAGTGATGATCAATGGACGCAACCCGCAACGGGTAAATGAAGCGGTAGACAGGCTTAAAGCACTCGTGCCTTCAGGCGATGTGAAAGGATTAGCCGCTGATTTCTCGAAAGTAACGCAGATAAACGATCTGCTGCATGAGATCCAGGATGTGGATATACTGATCAATAACGCGGGAATATTTGAACCGGTGCCTTTTGCAGAGATCACGGACGAAAAATGGTTCGAGATGTTTGAAGTGAATGTGATGAGCGGAGTCAGGCTTGCACGCCAGGTATTTCCAAGGATGTTGTCACGTAACTGGGGAAGGATCATTTTTATCTCCAGTGAGTCTGCGGTGCAGATTCCCGAAGAGATGATACATTATGGAATGAGCAAAACTGCACAGTTGGCAGTTGCACGCGGTCTGGCCGAACTTACAAAAGGAACCGGGGTTACCGTCAATAGCGTCCTCCCTGGCCCGACCGAATCAGAAGGAGTGAAAGAATTTGTAAAACAACTCGGCGCTTCGCAGAATAAAACATTTGAAGAAGCGGAGAAAGACTTTTTTGAAACCGCAAGGCCAAGCTCCTTGCTACGTCGCTTTTCTACGGTCGATGAGGTAGCCAGCATGGTCGCCTATATTTCAAGCCCACTGGCATCAGCAACGAACGGCGCTGCGTTAAGAGTGGACGGAGGAGTGATGAGGGGGATTTTGTAGAGCGGTAGTGGTGAGGTTGGAGGGGTTCCATGGGTTTAAGAGGTTTAATAAGTTTAGTAGCCTGGAAAAACGCCGGAACTAATAAACTTATGCAACGTACGGAACCTATGGAACCCATAAAAACCTCTCAAAGCTCTCAAAACTTGAAACCTCCCAACCTAATCCCACACCACTCTTTTCCCAAAAGGCATTAACGAGATCTCGATCAATTTGAAATGCTGTCTTCCCCAGGGGAGGCCGATGATCGTGAGCGAAAGGAGAAAGCCCATAACCAGGTGAACAAGGGCAGTATACCATCCTCCGCAAAGGATCCAGATGATGTTGCAGAACATGCCAAGGCATCCGGCATCGCTGGAATCACTGACCACTTTTTTCCCAAAAGGGAACAGGACGATACCCGCCATTTTGAAGCATTGCAGTCCCCAGGGCAATCCCACCATCGTAATACACAAAACGAGCCCGCCAACAAAGTATCCCAATGCCGCAAAAAAACCGCCAAAGATCAGCCAGATAAGATTCCCAAATAAATTCATAGCCGTATTTAAAGCATAAAGATAGGTGGTATCTTCTATCTGTGGCCTTTGATCAAGGAAGTGCGGCACCAGTTCAGAACCTTGAGATCAGGCGCCGGTAAATTATCGCCCGTTATCAGTAACAAAATCGAAATCCCGCACGTTTGACCGGTAAACCGAAAAGTTTACCACATTATGAGAAAGTCACTGCTGATGGTTTCTGCATCTTTCATGGTTGTACTAACCGCGATTTGTCAAACTGCTGAGAAATTTGCTCCTGCAATCCTTCGCCAGGACCTGTCTTATCTGCGGCAGCAACTTTTTAATGTACATGCCGACCCATTCACCGAGATCTCAAAGAAAGAATACGAGCAGTTGTTTGATAAAATGGACCAATCTATCAAAGCGCCAATGACAGCGCTGGAATTTTATCAGCTTGTCCGGCCAGCTGTGACCAATCTTTCAGATGAACATGCGCAGATCAGTTTTCCGAATGGGCCCTACAGGTATAATGACCGGCCTGTATTCCTTCCTTTCACATTGAAAACGTCTGGCCGGGGCTTTATTATCGATACAGTTCTTACTGCCATTGCCGGTTTAAAACCGGGAGATGCCATTACGCGGATCAATGGTGTACCTGTTAAAGAACTGGTGTTACGCGCTGCAAGGTACACAACAGGATACCCCGATCAGCGGGAGCGGAACGCGCTGAAACAATTCGGCTACTTGTATTCGATAAGCGGCGCACTGACAGAAGAGTTCCGGGTTGAGTCAGGAAAACGGTCAGTCAATATAGCGGGTATAAGGTTTTCGTCCTGGGAAAATTATCTTAAGTCGATTTTTGGCGGCACTGCGGGTTGCGATCAGTTATTATCTTACCGCAAGATCAGCGAAACCGGTTATATCAGTGCATGCTCATTTGGTGCACGGGGAAAAGCAGCCTTCGATGCGTATGGCCGTGCCGCGGATAGCCTGTTTCTCCTCGCAAAAAAAGATGGAGTAAAGAGAGTGGTGATCGATGTAAGTCGCAATACAGGTGGTAACTCTGCGCTTGGAGATTATCTTATCAGGCAATTTTACAACGGCGAATATCTTTCTTACAGGATGAACTGGCGCCGCAGCAATGAATACCTCGACCTTATCAAGAGCTGGGGAATAAAGAATGAGGAATACGAAAAACTGGTTCCAGGCGAAGTGATGCATTCCGGTCCGGATACCCCATGGATGCAGGGAGTGAAAGATCCTTTCAAAGGGAAGGTATACATCATGATCGGCAGCGGCACATTCTCCAGTGCAATCATGTTTGCCACAATGATCAAAGACAGCAAACTCGCTCCACTGATAGGAGAGGAGCCCTTGGAGGGACATCCGACCCATTTCGGAGAAATGTATGGAACAGAATTACCCAATACAAAACTGGAAGTAAGATTTGGTGTGAAGGAATGGATAAGACCGTTGGGTAAGGAAGCTGGGAACAGGTTAACCCCGGATCTATATATTTCCCTGCAAAGACCTGTAGAAGAAATCATCCGGGAACTGGAGCTAAAAAATCCGTGAGTTCAATTAAAATTGTGGGTGGCAACATAATATTGCCTTTGATAACACATCCTTTGTCATTGCTCTGTGTCTGTTAGCGCGGTATCATCCGGCCATAGCATCCGCAACTGTTAGCTGCGAATGGCGGTAGCGTGGATTGAACATCGCTACAGACGTGAATATGCAGTCATAAATAAACTGCCTCATACTCCGGAGACAGTTTTAATAAAATATGTTTTATCAGCAATGATAATATGACCTGGGCTGGCAGCTTACCTGTAAAAATTCCTCGATAAACGATACGGCGTCCTCCTGGTCATATGCCACAAGGGCATTCGGGATCTGCAGGGTATAGTACCCTTTTTCAAAAGAGTAATAACGGCGTTTCAGTTCATCTATCGCTTTTGCACGATTGTAAGAAGTTTGAGGCTTATCTACTTCAATATTGACCTTGGCATTTACGATCGCAATATCAATAGAATTTTGCCTGTCGTCTTTTTCGAGTTCAACAGCGATTCCCCGCTTCTTCAATAGAAAATAAAGCTTTACTGTTTCTCGGGATGTTTGTTCAAGTTTTGCTTTGAGATCATCCTGGCAGGAGGTGCAGAGCGGGTGACCAAGCCGGTTAACAGACAGATAGATCTCCGGGGCGGTCAATGCATCATTACAATTGAGGCATAGGTGAGGCACATGAGTGTTTCTCATACGTTAAAGGATATTGGCTTGTTAAAAAAAACGTACAGTTCCGCTATCGGAATACTGCTATGTGTAATGTAGAAAACAATTGCATCATTTCCAAAAGCAGTTATGAAGAAAATTATTGTGTTTCCGGTGTTTTTGTTTACAATTTGTGTATTGGGGCAAAAGAAAACCGATCAGGTCGCGGCAAAGCCGGTTTGTCCTGTCTGCAAAACCAGTAAGAATTCCATTCCGATACTTTATGGGCGTCCGGCGGCTATTGCGGTTCAGCGCGCCGGGA
>JBEVKW010000259.1:0-61587 GCA_040509495.1 Chitinophagaceae bacterium
GATCTGTTTTTCGCATATTTCCGCAGATGTCGAAGATGCAGTCTTGTCTATTGCTGAACAGTCGGTAAATAAATGAGCACGTCTTATTTAATGCGCCGCTCGCACAGATAATTTGTTGTTTTCATCCGATGAGCGGCGGATCTGCGCATCCCAATACAAGCCATGCATTCATTGATGCAGCGCTCTGAAATCAGAAGTAAGATCAGCGTAACCTGCGGAATCTACGCCGCTCCATCCATCAGGAAGTATGATCAATTCGTATTCCTGTATTGATTGGGTGTGATGCCTACCCGTTGTTTGAACAGCCTTGTAAAATGTTCCGGGTACTTGAAGCCAAGCTCTGAAGATACCTGGCTGATAGACTTGCTAAGATCAAAGATCTTTTCTTTCGCAACATCGATGATCTTGGATTGGATATATTCCTGCGCTGTTTTACCGGTTTCTTTTTTTACCAGGTCGCCAAAATAGTTGGAGGATAAATTTAATTCACCTGCGCAATAAGCTACTGAAGGTAATCCCGATGTCTGTGCTTTATCAGCTTCAAAGTAGTCGTTCAATAAATTTTCGAAGCGTTCCAGGATTCCGTGATTTACATTTTCACGGGTAATGAACTGGCGGTCATAAAACCGTTGTGCATAGTTCAGGAAGAGTTCGATATTTGAAGCGATCAGTTTCCTGCTGTGTTTATCGATCGCGTGTTCGAGTTCATACTGGATCTTTGAAAAAGAATCCAGTACCAGCTTTCTTTCTCTTTCGGAAATATGAAGGGCTTCATTAGCCGAGTAAGAGAAGAATGAATATTGCTGTATTATTTTTCCGAGAGGAGTGCCGTGAATAAGATCAGCATGAAATACAAGCGCGTAGCCTTTTGGCTGATAGATCTCTCCATTGCTGTTCAATCCCGCTACCTGACCGGGTGCGAGAAATACCAATGTGCCTTCCTGGTAGTCATACAGGTTTTTACCATACGTCAGGTCTCCGCATTTCACATCTTTTAGAAATATCGTGTAAAAGCCGAAATACATTTTGGAACCTGATCTCGGATCGGCCTTTGACAGATCCACTACACTTACGAGCGGGTGCAGTGTTTCATTCTTATTGAACAGGTTATAGTCAGTTACGGTCTCGAAACGCCTCATATTTTCCATACATCTGCGATTTTGATCCATCGAATTTAGTGCTTTTGCAGGCGGTTGCAAGTCCAGAGCGCCGGATCAGGAATTTTGGCAGGAAATACCGCAATACAGATAACTATTGAACAGAAGTTTTGCGGCAACTTTAAGATTTTGTGGTTAAACTGCACGGTAATTGCTGACCCATTCTTAATTCAGCAGTTTTCCTTTTAAAAATGATCCTCGATACATACGATAGACAGCACACTTATTTAAGGATCTCACTTACGGATCTCTGCAACTTGCGTTGTGCGTACTGCATGCCTGATGAAGAGTATGATTTCATGCCCACCTCACACCTGATGCAACCGGAAGAGATCGAAGCAATAGCGAAAATATTTGTATCACTCGGAGTTGACAAGATCCGTTTAACAGGTGGCGAGCCGCTGGCCCGCCGCGATTTTACTAATATACTCGGCAGGTTAGCGCAGTTGCCCGTTGAATTGAGTCTTACCACCAACGCTACCTTACTACATCGCCATATCAACACGATCGAAGCGGCAGGTTTGCGTAATCTGAATATCAGCCTGGATACATTGTCCCGCGAAAAGTTCCGCAAGCTTACTCATAGAGACCTGTTCGATCAAACTTTCCGTAATATCGGTCTTGCCATAGAACGCGGTTTGAATGTGAAGATAAACATGGTAGTGATGAAGGGAGTGAATGAGGGAGAAATACTGGAGTTCATTCAATGGACCAGGGATCAGCCGATCGGCGTCAGGCTGATAGAATTCATGCCTTTTGCGGGTAACAGGTGGAAGGACGCGCAGATGTTTTCACGTAAGGAGATGCTGGAGCTAATCAGGGCTGATTATCCTATTGAAGAATTGCCCGTGCCAAAGCATTCAACAAGTTCTGTCTTTCAAATACCGGGGCATCGTGGCAATTTCGGAATGATCAGTACCATGAGTGCGCCATTTTGTGCCGGATGTAATCGCATGCGGCTGACCGCAGACGGGAAAATGAAGAATTGTCTGTTCTCGAAAGATGAAACGGACCTGCTTTCCGCACTCAGAAACGCGTTACCATTGGAGCCGCTGATCAGGCAAAACATCTTTGGAAAAGAAGAAAAACTCGGCGGCCAGTTTGGCGATAAGCCCATTGATCAATTGGATGGAGACCAACTGATCAATCGCAGTATGATCAGTATCGGGGGATGAAATAATCGTTCATCAGTAATTATGGTAGAAATAACTGTAATCTGTATAGCTGATCAGGTTAATTGAAAGAGGAAATTTGGCGAGACTTCGTGAGACCGGGCTAAAAGCATCTTTGCGTTCGCTTGGGTAGCTGCCAAAGTGCAGATCGGCAGATCGTGAAAACTTTCGTATCCGTATAACCTGCGCCTGGCCGAGAATGCATACATATTTATTGTAACTTATCACGGGAACGGATCAAAGTGCAATCTGTACATACACGCAGGATGTCAGCCACAAACAGTAAAATCAAAACATTCAACATGGAAAAGGTCAATTCAAATTACAGCAGACGGGCATTTCTCAGATCTTCCGCTTTGGTTGGCGGAGGTTTGATGATCCATTTCAGCGGACTATCCAGGTTCAGCCCTGCTGAAAAACTTGGAAATATTGATCTTCCTGAGCAATGGAGTGAAATAAATGGTTATGTCAAAATAACGGCAGACAATATCATAAAGATCATTTGTCCAAATCCGGAATTCGGGCAGAATGTGATGACCTCTCTTCCCATGATCGTAGCAGAAGAATTGGACGTTGAATGGAAGAAAGTGATCGTTGAAATGGGCCCGCATGATAATGTGAAACTTGGTCCGCAATTTACCGGTGGCAGTAATTCGGTCAGGATGTACTGGAGACCTCTCCGCCAGGCTGGCGCGGCAGCTCGTCATATGCTGAAAGAAGCGGCGGCACAAACCTGGGGCGTACCCGTTGAAGAAGTAACGACCAAAGCCGGAACGCTGTTTCATGAAAACTCTGGAAAGTCTGCCAGATACGGTGATGTTGCCTCTAAAGCAGCAACCATTGCCGTTCCCAAAGATATCAAGCTGAAAGATGTGAAGAACTTTAATGTGGTCAGGCATTCACAAAAGAACGTGGAGGGAGAAAAGATCGTAACCGGAAAGCCTTTGTTCGGCGTGGATTATACGCAAGAGGGCATGCTCATCGCAATGATCGAGCATCCGCCGGCGATCGGGTTGAAGATAAAATCTTTTGATGCCTCACAAACCCTGCAAATGCCGGGTATTAAAGATGTATTTACGCTGAAGTTATATGAAGAAGGTTTTGAACAGGGTGGTTTTGATACAAGAACATTCAATGAGCTGCTCGTAGTGGTTGGTAAAACAACATGGGAAGTTATGAACGCCCGGAAGAAACTGGTGGTGGAATGGACACCTGCCGGTGACACCAAAGATTATGCAGGAGGGAGGAACGGGAAGACAGAAAGAATCGTTCCGGGAGAACTGGAAACTACCGAAAAGCAATACCAGAAAATGCGGGAATACGCAGACAGACCGGCGCAACAGTTAAGAAAAGACGGAGACCCGGAAACAGCCTTTAAAAACGCGGCACAAATTATCGAACGGACTTACACTGCACCCTTTCTTGCACATAACTGCATGGAGCCAATGAATTTCTTTGCCCATGTAACAGATGAAAAAGCCCTGCTCGTGGGGCCATTGCAGGCCCCAGGGTGGACAGAGCCCACACTGGTGAAGCTGCTCAACCTTCCGGCGGACAAAATTGAAATACAGATGACCAGGATGGGAGGAGGCTTCGGCCGCCGGGCTTACGGGCATTATCTCATGGAAGCGGCACTGATCTCAAAAAAAATAAAAGCGCCGGTCAAACTGATGTACACGCGCGAGGATGATATGACTTATGGTGTGTACCGTCCGATGTACACCGCTACGTATCGCGCAGCGCTGGATGCTGATAAAAACCTTGTCGCATTTCACGTTAAAGGTGGCGGTATTCCCGAGCATCCGATCCATGCTAACAGGTTCCCTGCCGGAGCCCTCGATAATTACCTGGCGGAAGGCTGGCAGATCCCTTCGAACATTACGACAGGGGCGTTTCGCGCTCCACGCTCAAACTTCAATGCGGCCGCAGAGCAATCTTTTCTCGACGAAGTAGCCGAAGCAATGGGCAAAGATCCGATTGAATTCCGGCTGGAACTGTTGAAACGCGCAAAAGAAAAACCAGTTGGCAAGAACAATGAGTACGATGCAGACCGGTATGCCGGTGTATTGAAACTCATCAAAGAAAAATCAGGCTGGAACAAACCAGAAAATAAAAAATACAATCGCGGCGTAGCAGCTTACTTCTGCCATAGTTCGTATGCTGCGCATGTGGTGGATATGGTCATGAAAGATGGACAGCCCTATGTTGAAAGAGTGTTCAGTGCGATGGATTGCGGTATCGTCGTCAATCCGGATGCGGCAACCAATATGGTGCAGGGCGCCGTTGTTGATGGTATCGGAAATGCTTTCTATGGTGGATTAAAACATAAAGATGGCGCAGCACTGCAAAATAACTTTAATAAGTACCGCATCATAAGGATCAACGAGGCCCCTAAGAAGATCGAAGTGAGTTTTGTACAAAATGATATTGATCCTACCGGGTTAGGCGAGCCGCCATTTCCGCCTGTATTTGGCGCTGTGGCGAACGCGCTGTATAGAACATTAGGTAACCGTTTATACCAACAACCGTTTTCCGTACCTGCTACAGATAAACGTGCTTTTTAACTTCATCTTTCATCTTTTATATTTTCACCATGATCAAGTTGACAATAAACAAGAAAGAACATAGTGTGGATGTAGATCCGGATACACCATTGCTTTGGGTATTAAGAGATACGCTCAACCTGGTAGGAACGAAGTATGGCTGTGGTGTAGCACAATGCGGCGCTTGTGTGGTACATCTCAACGGGGAAGCAGTGCGTTCGTGTGTAACAAAAGTGAGCCGCGCTGAAGGTAAGAAAGTGGTCACCATTGAAGGCCTTTCTGAAACCCATACACATCCCCTGCAAAAAGCGTGGCTCGAGCTGGATGTATCTCAATGCGGTTATTGCCAGGCGGGGCAGATCATGTCGGCGGCAGTCCTGCTAAGGGAAAATAAAAATCCGACCGACCAGGATATTGATGATGCCATGGCCGGAAATATCTGCCGTTGCGGCACTTATTTACGGATCCGCGAAGCCATCCATGCAGCGGCCAGGATACAGCAGAAAGGTGTATAGTTCCTGCACATTGTTCGCTGATATTAATGATCCACATAAAATTACTACCGAAGTGAAAAAAAGATATGAACTGCCAGGCAGGACCATTGCCGTTTTAGTATGCCTTTCTTCGCTTATAATCTTCATGAATTTCCGGTTCAAGACCCAGTCGCTGAATAGAAAGGCCGCCAGGCAGTCTGCGCACAAAGAGATATTACTGGAAGCGGCTGCCGGGAAAGATAGTGCAGCGTCTGTTAAAGCTTTTGCTGAAGTATACAAAGTGCTAATGAGCCCGCGTTGCATGAATTGCCATCCTTCGGGCGATGTGCCGTTGCAGGGTGACGACAGTCATCTGCATGCCATGCTACCCAAGAGAGGAAAAGATGGTAAAGGCCTTTACGCAATGAAGTGCACGAACTGCCATCAGCCGACAAACCTCGAAGGGTTGAATAAACCACCCGGCCATCCCGACTGGCATTTACCACCGGCAAATATGAAAATGGTATTTGAGGGCCGAACGCGAAATCAGCTGGCGAAACAGTTGGTCAATCCCAGGACCAACGGAAACAAAACCATGCAACAACTGATCGAGCACGCTGATGACGGTTTGGTGAAAGCCGGATGGAACCCTGGGGAGGGACGCACACTTCCTCCGTTGACCCATGCCGAGTTCAAAAAAGCATGGATCACATGGATTGAAACCGGCGCGTATGCACCGTCAGCAAAAAAGCAAAGCGGAACAAAATAACCTGCCGGAATACCGGCGGAGATCCATTTGCGATAGCCATATTGTCTTTGACAGTCAACGATATCTTCATGATACGGAAGTCTGGCTTTATACGAACAGTTTTTAAACCGGTATGTCCTGCCGTTTCCATCATCACCTTTTTTCGTTAACTGGTTTTGATCTTTCGCCGGAGGTTTTGCCTCCGGCGATTTTTGTAAGCAGAAGTTTCACGCAGCTCCAATACCATGTTAAATGGATCTATGTACCATGAAAAGCTCGAAAGTCATTAGAGATCTCCGAAACAATAAGCAGCCGGTTAGATCATCTGTTGGCAGCAGCGCTTTAAGAATTTGCCAAAAGATCAAAATGCTCATCATCTTCATTTTTTCCTCCGAAGCCTTTGCCAACTGTTGTATGGCTTTCTATGAATTCAATGGATCTGATCCATTTCACCATCTTATATCCCAGCTGATTTTCTACACGAAGGCGCAGAGGAGCACCATACAATAGCGGCAATGGTTGATAGTTCATCTCCCAGGCAAGAATAGATCCCGGTTTGAGACAATTGTCAAGCGTGTGCGTATCATAATAAATACCGCCATACAAACCTTCACCAAAGGAATAGAACACCACCGTGCTGACATTTGGATGGGGCCTGACCAGGTCTACGATCTTCTTTATCGGCAAACCTCCCCATTCGGCAATACCTGACCATCCCTGGATACAGTGATGCATGGTGATCGTTTCTTCTTTGCCCATTTCACGCAGATCGGAAAGAGACAACTCGACAGGATTTTCTACCAATCCACTAACCTTTAAACGGTAGTTTTCAAAATGGCCTGTTGCAAGATCTTTCCATTCATCAGAAACAGGAAGCTTGCCATTGGGCCAGAAGAATAGGGAAATATCCTTTCTGGTAAAATGTTTTCGCGGTTTGAATTTATTGATGGTTAAGCGCCACAGATTTCCATTTATCCATGCTTCTGCATATTGCAACCACCGGGGTCTTCTCCACGACAACCAATGGGCCGCGATGCAGGTTAATACCAGTAATAAAATGATCAGCACCGTAATGTAAAGACCAATTGAGCTGGTGGGATCATCTGTTCCTACGGTGATATGGTTGAGGTTCCTGCTTAAACCGGTAGCGGCCACCATTGCTATATGAACGATAAGAAAGAGTAGGTATCCCGCCATAACAAGAAAATGAACAGACCGTGCGCCCTGCCTGTTTCCAAAGAGACGGGGAAACCAGTGAAAGCGGTTTTCTATCGCAGGAGACATTGCCATGCCAGACAGCATCGCCATTGGTGGCATTACAAACACGACAGCGAAATAAGCAAGTTGTTGCAAAGCGTTGTAGTGATAAAAACCATTGGGCTCAACCGGCATATTGAAAGTTGCATAATGGACAAATACTTTCCACGCATCCGGAAGAATCTCCCAGGAACCGGGAACAAGTCTTTTCCAGTGTTCTGTAGTAAAAAGAAAGATCACGAAAATAAGTCCGTTCAGCAGGAAAAACGGTACATGGATAAAATGCCAGCAGCGGGCGATGCCGACAGAGTGCCGGTAACCCGGCAACCCGATATAAGGACTGATATACCGGGCGTCATCTTTGGCCGTCCACACTTTATCTGTTGGTACTTTCAGCGGTGTGAACCGGATCCATTCTGAATTTGGCTGGCAGTTATTATTCCAGTACAGTCTTGGATGATCCATCAGGATGGAAAGTCCGCTGCGGATAAGCAACAGGAGCAGGAACAGATTGATCCAATGGGTAAAACGTACAAAGGCAGGAAAGCCGGGTGGGGCAGCAGTAACAGTTTCTTTTAAAGACAAAGAAGGATCGGTTGGCAGACCAAACACACCATACTGCAACCAGGCGCCACCGATGGCCGCCAATACGATAACGGCAATGATCGTAAGCGCACGTGGTGTGAGTTTGACAACCAGTGCCCGGTCTGCCGGAAAGTTGACAGCTTTTTCTGAAGCGCTGAAGACAGGAATCACCTTAGGAGGTTAAAATTTAGATTAACGGATCTCTTCTGTATTGTTATTGTTCAGTGCCTGACCATCCGATCTGTATAAATGAATATCCTGTTGCGGAAAAGGAATGCTGATACCGTGTTTATCGAATGCATTCATGATATCGATCATTAGCCTGCTTTTCACGGCTGCTGCCTCCCGGTAATCGCGCACCCAGAATAATGCTTTGCCGTTAACGGCACTGTCGCCGAATTTTTCAAAGATGACGCCGGGTGATGGATATTCCAGTATTCTTTCATCCGCTTTGTATAAGTCAGCAATAATGTTTTGCACGAGTGACAGATCGGAACCATAAGCGACTCCGAGCAACACTTCCATCTGGCGCTTGTTGCCTCCAAGTGTCCAGTTCACCAGGTGGGCATTCAACAGGTCTCCATTAGGGATCACGATATCCGCACCATTGCTTCCAGACAATACACTGCTGCGAAAGCCAATTGATTTAACTGTGCCTGAGTGACCGCTGATCTCCACAAAATCGCCAACATTCACGGGACGGTCAAATGCAATGATCAGACCGCTCACCAGGTTATTGACAAGATTCTGCAGACCCAGACCGATACCTACACCAAGTGCACCAATGAGTATCGTAATGCGATCGATCGGAAAACCGGATGCGGCCAGTGCAAGGAAAAGGCCTGAACTGATGATCCCAACCCTTATGAGCAACAACCAGCTTCCGATACCGGCTTTGCGTTTGTTAGGCCCTGCATGACCGATATGTTTCTCCGATGCGAAGAAAGAAGTAATGCGTGAAGCAATGACGGCAAGCGCCATGATACCAAAAAATACCAGGATATTATTGATCGCGAATGTATAATCGCCAACAATCCGCTCCCTGATGAAAAATTCCCTGAGCGGCGCTGCTACATACTGGTACTCATAAAAGTTTCTTCCCAGCAAGATCAGCCAGCCCGCGATCAGCAGCACATACAGGATCGTCGGAGCCTGTGTTCCCACCTTGTTGAAATTTACAAAGAACAGCTTCGGGCTTTGTTTGGTATAAACCTCTCCTGCGAGATACAGTCCTTCATTGATAAACCGGATCGTCCATAAGAAAAGAACGCCGATCAGGATATTACAATAGCCACAAACAAAGAACGCCTTCGATAAATTGAAATACCCGGTCAGTCCGGTAAGCACTGCACAAGCTTCAAACAACACAGTGAGCGCGATAAATGTGAGGATCAGTTTTTCGCGCAGCTCCTGTTTTCGCTTTGAAAAGAAATAATACACACCGGTAACGATCCCCAGGAAGGAAAGCAGCAATATCACCCACTTTTCCAGTTCGGAATACTGAAGGCTGAGATTACACACACTGGCAGCTGTAAACAGGAAGATGATATATACCCAGAACTTAAACCAGAATTTAGCAATAAAACTATGGAAGATAAACGCCAGCGCAGCAGCCGATATACCCCAGCAGATCAGGTTAATGATAAATGGCGGATCAGGAAATACAAACTGAAATATGCTGAAGACAAGTACGATGGCTGATGCAAACGGATAACGCAGCACCAGCTGTCCTTTGTGGTCAGGCTGCATCAGATCCTTTGCTTTCCTGATCTTTTTAAGGGAAGAAAGAAAAACGGTTGAAGCGGTTATCAGCAGCAGTATCAAAATCACCTTGCCGGCATGATGCTGCATGTAAAATTTCAACAGCAGTGTCGATTTTTCCGCCGATCTTTTGAATGAGCCTTTGATCACGCTGATATTTTCGGGCTTTGATTTTGCGAGGAAAAGCGTTTTCGATGTTTGCCGCTGCAGGGCATCGATCTCCTCAAGGTCTCCGTTGACTTTGTATTGTAAAAAATTAGCCCGTGCCTGTAAACCATGAATACCGGATAAAGCTTTCGTCAGCAGACTGTCAGCGGGCTGCAGCCTGGCTGCCAGGTATGCATATTTTTGCAGGAACTCCATTACCTGGGCGGAATCTTTGGGAAGAGAAAAAATGGTAGAATCTGCACTTAAGGAATCGGTCACAAAACGAAAATTCTGCAACGCCTTTTCATACCCGTCGAGCCTTTGTTTGGTAGAGATGATACGTTCATTCAATTCCTTTAACAACTTCCCCGTTGTAACAAGGTCGCGGTAAGAAAGATACAGGACCTGGCTGCTGGATACCCCGTCTACAGAAATATCGAGCCATTTACTGATGGCGAGAAGATCAGCTGATATCTCGACAGTGTCAAGCTGATGTTTGAGATAGTTCTTCGCCTTTACAGTGTTGGCTTCAAGTGCATCGATCAACTGGCGTTGCTTCAGCAGGTTTTTTTCCTGCAGGAATTCATCGCGGCTTTCCGCCGCGCTTGCTTTCATCATGGTCTGCACGCGATCAGTAACACTTTTCTGCTGAACTGTATCGGGCGGGCTGGGAACAGAATCTCTCGTTTGTGCATGTAAGCCGGCCTGCATAAATAAGAGGCAGAATAGCCAGGTTTTTTTCAGTAAAAGCCTGTAGGAGATCATGCCGGTCGGGTGAATATTCATGTTGAGATTTTTAAGCCACTCAGTTGGTCATGAAAATAGTAAAATTTGGTTAATAGGCCGGTTGGAATATGCCGGGAGCTGGTGGCGTGGGAATGGCAGGGTTTTGGTTTCATTGATGATAACAGATAAGAGATGCAGAAGAGAAGAGCAGGTGCCGATAACTTACTGTCATGGTGCAAGCATGGTGAATAATGCAGTTTCAATGACTACGGATCATCGTTGATTATCCGGCTGGGTCGGTAAAATATTATCAGCAACGTTCCTCCACACTTTTCTGATGCTGATGAGTTGAGCAATTAACCGTACCAGGTCATCGCGCTGCCGGATACCTTATGAAAATACCTTAAATTTAAAGAGCCTTGTACAATGCTAACCTGTCAAACATACTTTTATGAGCACCTTTGCCAAACGCCCGCAATCAGCAATGCTATTGCTTTTTTCAACGCTGTTCATTATGGCATCCTCCTGTAATAATGATCAGCAGGAGAGCCCTTCATTGGCTGCGCCTGCTTCCGAAAAAACTGATGCATCCACCAATCATCTACAAAGAGATCCTTCTGATACAAGTCAACACCACGATGCCGCTGAGCCGGTGTCGCAATCAGCGAATGAAAAGACTGTTGACCTGATCCGGCGGATGCTGACAACATCCATTTTTAAGGACGATCTTGCTGCGATGAAAAAGCAGGATCGTCAGTTCACTTTTATAGAGATGGATCTGAATGGCGACCGGAAGAAAGAGATCTTTGTAGGGTTTAACGGCAGCTACTATTGTGGGTCTGGTGGATGCACGGCATTGCTGCTGCATCATAATGGCACGCTGATCACCCGGTTCACGGTCACAAAGTATCCTATTGTGGTTCGGCCCATATCTACTAACGGCTGGCGCGATCTGCTGATCGGTACGGCCGCACCGAGTCCTTCGATGCACCTGGTAAAATGGAATGGGAAAAAATATCCGGGTAATCCATCAATGCAGCCCGCATTCAGCATACCGCCGAGTGAAAGATCGGTCAGGATCTTCAACTTTGCAACATATGAAGAGCAATGGTTCAGCTTCTGATCACCTGGATTTTCCACCAAGCCTGAAGTTATACCCGAGATGAAGGCCGATAAAGGAGATATCTTCATTTGCATCATCGAGGCCAGTGTTCTGATAAGCCACACTTAGTTCAACATTACTGATCTGGTAGCCGGTGCGCAATGCCCAACTGAAAGACGTTTTGGAAAGGTCTGTGGAATTTCCGTTGGAAGCTTTTACATGTACATTGTTGAAACCAACTCCCGCGTGCGTTTCCACGAAGAAGCCTCCCCAGAGATAACGATAGCCGAGAAATACCGGAAGGGTAGACAGGTTAGCTTCCGCTCCCGCAGGCAGGTCTTTAACGGGAAAACGTGAATAGCCGATGGTTAAACTGATCTGTTGCGGCCTGTCACCAACACCAAAGAATCCGCGGACTGCACCGCCATAACCCGTTTTGGCGCCATCAGCCATATCGAACACTGGGAAACCGACATGTCCGGAAACCTGTAATTGATTATTGCCCTTTTGTGCAAACGATTGAGTGGTTAACAGGCAGAATAGCAAGAAGGTAGTAAGGGTTTTCATGTTGTGGTATTTATCGTAAAATACATTAGATTTAATAAAACACACCATCAAGATGAGATACACTTCTGTTTGTTTAATAAATTTCCCCGGTGGAAATATAAAGGTTAAACAAATTTTAAGCGGAATGGATTACTGCAGGACGATGACCTGGATGGCACAATCAATGAAGGATAAATGAAACTCAGCAGCCGGTTAGTACGCAACAAAATTTCTTGGACGACTGTTCGTGAACTTATTTACTTCGTTTAAAAAATGGCTGTCTTATACATGTATCTTCGCAAACTTTTGAAAAGTATTCGCACATTAAACCCTAACCAAACCATTAACCATGACCCGACATTTTTTTCTGGCCTTGATGTCAACACTGCTGATGCTGACTGCTTTTGCGCAGAAGCCAGCTACAACTAAGGCTCCCGCAAAAGAGGAGAAGACAGATGTGATCCTGAAGATCAATGGAGATGAACTGACTGGAAAAGTGACAGAGATCGGCGACTCTGATGTTAAATTCACTTACCAGGGAGAGGAACTTAACTACAGCATCAAAAAAGCGGACATTCTAAAAATTACATTTGCCAGCGGACGTATTGAGTTCTTTAATAAACCGCCATTGAGTTCGGAAAGAAAAGCAGATGATCCTCCCGCACCATCCAGCCCAGCCGCCCGCCAACCATCTGGCCCAGGGCTTGAGGATCATCATAACAAAGTGGCGATCCTCCCATTCTCCTTCCTGAAAGATAACCAGGATGCCGGAACGGAGATGGGTTACAAAGTGCAGGATGATGTATTTACTTACCTGAACAAGCATGCCGCAGGCCTGACCATCATCGATCCAAGAACAACCAATGCGCTGCTCGTCAAGAAAGGTATTACCCGGGAAACAATGCGGGGCGTCACCATGGATGAGATCTGTAATATACTTGGAGTAGAATATGTAGTGGACGGCGGTATCACACAGAATCGTGCAGCGCAAACTACTTCCGGCTTCGGTTCCGCTAATGCAAGTACGACCTACAATGATAATAAGGATAAGACAAAGGTATCCGCTTCCAACTATTCAGCCAGCTACCAGTATTACAGTACCCATGTTTCCATCAATGTTTACACGGACAAGAATGATAATATCTATAACCAGACACGTAGGGGATTGATCAATACGACAGACGGCTCGTATGACAGTCCGCTGGAATACCTGTTAAAACGCTGCCCGTTGTACAGGAAATAAGTGTGTTTTGTAAGCGGTTGCTGATAACGCAGTGCTTGGGGCAAGGCGTTATCAGCAACTTCATTCATTAATTGATGGGATTATGTTGTTGTTAAAAGAATCGCAAACACTCTTGCGAAGAAGCATTGTGATCATCGCGTCCTTTTTTGCAGGCGTTTGGAGCGCCGTTTATGGCCAGGATTCCGCCATGGTCTACGGCCGGGTTACAGACAGCGGGTATGTCGAAAAATTCAACAACTGGATCCATGTAAAAGCAGCCGTGATCAATACATCGGAAACGTTTATATCGGAAGGCGATAATTTCAAACAAGTGCTGAAGGCAAACCCTTCGCAGATCTTCCGCACGTATGTCAACTACCGTTTTATTGCATTTTACGTTGATTACATTCCGCATTTCCTGCCAGGAAATAATGACGAAGCGGAAAAGGGACGAAGCAAAGGAATCGGTTTTGGTACCGGCCTTACATTTCAGAACTGGTTCACCGAGATCGGCTTTTCGAAAACAAAAGGTTATTATCTTGAAAACACCAAAGATTATCAGCCGGGATGGCAACCCGGTGATCCGTATTTCCAGGTGCCGGATTTTCATGTGACAAGTTTTGATGGAGCCGTGGGATACAATACCAATCCCCGGTTATCCCTTGTGGCAACCTCGTCTCAAACTGCGCGGCAGATCAAAAGCGCGGGCGCATTCATTCCAAAGATCATCTACCGCTACCTGGTACTCGACAATCGCAGCGCAAACCAGTTCTCTACGCAGAAGGGAAATCATCTGCGTACATTACTCGGAGCCGGCTACCAGCACACGTTTGTATTGAATCGCTCCTTTTATCTTACCGGCGCATTTACTCCTTATTTTGGCTATATTTTTACGACCATCAGAACGCGGGATAACACTCAGGTGGATAAGGCGAGAAATAATGGACCGGTATACCAATGGGATGCCAAACTGGGTCTCGGGTATAACGGGCATCGCTTCTTCGCAGGAACATATCTCACTGCAGGTGCCGCGAAATTCTCGCAGGGTTTAAGCACCGCCACTCAGCAGGATGCTACTGTTTTCTTCCAGCTCTTCGCGGGCATCCGGCTGCAGGCACCGAAATCGATTGACCGCATTTTTGATAAATTCTGATCCGCTTATGAAATTCCTCTTTACTATATCTTTTATTGTTTTTGTACTTCCCGCATGGGCGCAACAGGGCGATACACTTCATCCGGTGAAAAAAAGATTCTGGAGGGCATCTGGTGAATTACTGTTTACAGAACTATTACCATGGTCTTATAACCGGTTTGTACGGAAGGCGGAATTCGCAAAAGTGAATTTCAGATCAATCGGGGAAAATCTTAAACCATCCAGTTGGGAATGGGACGATAATAATTTTAAGACCAATCAGTTTGCACATCCTTATCATGGCAATCTTTATTATAGTTCTTTCCGCACGAATGGACATTCTTTCTGGCAATCTGTACCGGCCGCTTTTGCAGGAAGCTTTTTATGGGAAGTAGCAGGAGAAACACATAAACCGGCACCTAACGATTTTATCAATACAAGCCTTGGAGGGATCACGCTGGGTGAGATGACCTACCGCATCTCCAACAAGATCGTTGATCACCGTGCAGGAGGCGTGGGGCGGCAGTTCCAGGAAGTGGTGGCTTTACTTATCAACCCGCTGAATGGGCTTAACCGGATCATTGATGGTAAATGGGGAAAAGTGCATGCCCGTGCAGATTCAGGCAACACTTTACAGGCATATCTTAATCTTGGTGTCCGGCGTTTCGGCTTTCGTGATATGGGGGTAAGATCGAAAGGAAATAATGAACTGCTTCTTCGTTTTCGCATCATCTATGGAGATAAATATAAAGTATCGAAGATCCCGTTTGAACATTTTTCCGCGCAGATCGAAGCCGGAGGCGGTGATTCCAGTTATATGAACAACGTGCAGGTAAGTGGTGCACTTAAAACGTGGCGATTCATGGAAACGCCAAAGCATTTACACTTGTATTCAATAACGATGAATTATGATTTCATCAAGAACAATGCTTTCGAGTACGGCGGACAGGGATTTACTTTTAAACTGTTGTCTGACTGGAGTAAGAATAAAAAAACGAAATTCTACACAGAGATCGGTAGCGGTGTCACCGTACTGGGTGCGGTACCGGATAATTTTTTATATTATGGAGAAGGCCGCAATTATGATTACGGGCCGGGCATACATGTAACAGCCAGCACAACAGTCAATTTTAATGATAAGCTTGAAGCAGAACTGTATTATAAAGGGTTCCGTTTTCAGACGGTCAATGGCAATAAGTCTTCTTTCATTTTAAATACATTATCTGCCGACGTCCGGGCGGCTGTTACTAAGAAGATCCAATTAACAGCTGGAATCGGGCAGTATACATTGAGTGGGTTTTATAAAGATTTTAGTAATGTGAGCCAGATCTATCCGTTCTCAAGATTTTCAGTTGGTTACCGGCTTTAAATGTCGCACGCGATTTGCGACAGGATATTCAATTGATTCATGGCACTGGTCTGCGAACCGGAGCGGCTAGCGTGTCCTGAAAAGTTTCAATCCGAAAAGCATGATCACGGCATAGCAAATGATCGGTAAATAATACGCCGAAGCCACATCTTTATTTGCAACCAATCCCATCAGTGGCGGAAATACGGCCCCGCCAACAACCCCCATGACGATGAATGAAGATGCCTGCTGCGTGTGACGACCAAGATCTTTAAGCCCAAGGCTGAAGATCGTTGGGAACATGATGCTGAAAAAGAAATTGATCATCAGTAAGGCGATGAATGATATCCATCCCGCACTCTGCGCTACGATAATGCACATCACGATATTCCCAAAGGCGAATAAGGCCAGTAACCGGTTGGGTTTTACATAGCGCATCAGGAATGTTCCGGCAAACCGGCCCACCATCATCAATACCATACTGAAACTAAAATAATACGACGCTTTTTCATCACTCAGTCCCATCTTTTCATGGCCGTAGTTAATGAAAAATGCCCAGGTTCCTCCCTGTGCAGCCACATTGAAGAACTGTGCAACGATCGCCCATATAAAATGTTTATGCTGAAACAGCCGTTTCGGTGCTGCCGCCAGTTTCTGGTCAACGCTTTGATCCTGGTGAGGATCGAATGCCGTATTGATCGACGGGATCTTTATCAGTGAGAATGCAATGGCAACGGCAACAACGATCACCCCGATGATGATATATACCTGTTTTACACTTTCGAGATCAGCAGCTACGGCGCTGCTGAGGATGAACATTCCGCCAACAGCCGGACCGATGATCGTTCCGACGCCATTGAAAGCCTGCGCAAAATTCAGTCGCTGATCACTTGTCGATTGAGGCCCCAGTGAAGCAACAAAAGGATGCGCTACTGTTTCAAGCGTTGCCATGCCGCAGGCCAGTATAAAAAGTGAGAACCGGAAGAAGGAAAAAGATGCTGCATTCGCTGCCGGAATAAAAAGAAAAGCACCGGCAGCGAAGAGCAATAACCCCAGCAATACGCCTCGCTGGTAGCCGAATCGTTTCATAAAAAGCCCGGCAGGAATTCCCATGACGGCATAGGCGCCGAAAACGGAGAACTGTACCAACCCGGATTGTGATTTACTTACATGAAGAACGTTCTGGAAATGTTTATTCAATACATCGCCCATGGTCATTGCAACGCCCCACATCATGAACAGGGTTATTACGAACGCTAAGGTGACGAGGTATTTCTTTTCGGTAAATGCTGCTTTCATTGAAGTAAATCTTTGTGATGATTATTTTTGTTCAGCAACCGCAACAGCGATCTTGGAATCGGCGGTTCCGTAATAAAGAAACCATTTGTCTTTGAATGGTGCCAGTCCTTCGATAAAGCAAACATTATTGACCTGCCCGGTGATCTCATAATCCTTTTCCGGTTTGAAAAAATAGTTATCACTTCTGTCGATCACTTTGAACGGATCATTTTTATCCAGCAGGATCTGTCCGGCTGCATAAGTACCATTAGCAAGGGATTTATCGCCGAAGGATGGACTGTTCTTACTGTTATAGAAAAATAAAATACCTGCATCAGTTAGCAGCGCCGGTGGACCGGGTTCTACGAGTTCGCTGTCAAATTTTCCTTTGCGCGGTCCGAATACGATCCGGAAGGCGGGATATTTTCTTAAAGAATCATACTGGTATTTGGAGGGGTCGGTTTCAGGAACCGGAGTCCAATCGACCAGGTTATCCGACGTTGCCATATAGATATTCGATTCACCCCAATACATCTGGTATTTGCCATTGATCTTTGTGGCAACCAGTTTTTCTCCGTCCCTGCGGGCAACGACGGATCCTGATTTTGACCAGTAACTGATATATTTTCCACCTGCTGCATTTTTAAAAACAGAACCATGTTTGACCCACTTTACGAGATCCGTCGACGTGGCAATGAAAAGCCTGGCAGTTTTTCCGTCATACGCAGTATATGTCATGTAATAAGTGCCCTTTTCATCTTCGACGATCCGGGGATCTTCACATCCGCCTTCCCATTCATATTTTTTGAATGCATCATTCGCGGGATAAAGTACGGGAGCATTTTCCCGGGTAAAATGTAAACCGTCGTCGCTGGAAGCGAGACCGATCCTCGACGTACCGGCAAAGCGACCGATGGTATCCTCTGCACGGTATAACAGGTACACTTTCCCATTCCGGACAACGGCCGCCGGGTTGAACACATCCTTTGCTTCCCATGCAACATCAGCATTCAATATGGGATCTCTGAATACAACGGGCGAAGGTTTGAGGACCGGATTGACGGCATCCTGCTTCACGAATGGCTGAACCATCCATGCCTGGACAGTTGACTTTGCCATAGCAGTATCCGAAGATGCATTTGTAGTTTCTTTGTCCGGCTGTGAATTGCCGCACGAGATCATTGTTATCTGTAAATAGGCTGATGCAAGAAAAAGGATTCGTTTCATTCATTGAAGGTTTTAACGTTTCAAGTATCGAAGGTTTGATTGTTTTACGATCCGGGTTATTGATATCCCAGGTTTTGTTGCAATCCGATCAGGTCCACTTCGCGTTGAGGAATAGGGAGGATGGCATTCGCGGGTTTATAACCGGTGCCGTAATCATTGTGGCCGGTCAGAGGATCTGCGTCAGGTTTTTGCGCCAGCACCGTCTGGGCTATTTTCCAGCGGACAAGATCATAGTAGCGGTGCCATTCGAAAGCCAGTTCAACACGTCGTTCATGCCTGATTGCGGCAAGCAGATCTGCCTGTACGTTTGCGGTAACAGCCGGCAAAGCTGTTGCAGGATTCGCGGCGTTGCTTCTTGCGCGGGCTCTTACGCGTTCAAGTGCAGCTCTTGCTTCGGGTAATTTGTTCAATTGGGTCAAACATTCTGCCTTCCATAATAGCACATCTGCAAAGCGGATGTAAATGAAATCAATCCCGCCGTCATCAGAAGGAGAACTGTTTGAAAGGAATTTCCTTGCATTGAAACCGGTAATGGAGTTGGCAGGATTATAAGCCGTGCCGTCAAACCATGTATCACCTGATTTGAATACGGTAGCAGATAAGCGGGGATCGCCTGTTTCAAACTCTGCGACCAGGTTATCTGTGGGAAGGTTGAAGTTCCAGCCATAGCCCTGTCTTCCGAATACAGCATTGAAGATGGAACCCTTTTGCGGAGTTTGCCCGGGATCGTGCCGCGCTACAAAGATCTTTTCTGCACCCTGCTCGCCCGCACCATTGAAGTTGTCGGCAAATTTTGGAAGCAGATCATATCCCAGTGCTTCTACTTTGGTAATTTCATCAAGACAGCTTTGCCATTGTTCCTGGTAAAGAAATGTTTTTGCCTTCAATGCATACGCTGCACCTTTGGTGGCGCGCTGATAGTTGGCCGCGTCATAAGAAGGTTCCAGCATTGCTGCAGCATTGTCAAGGTCTTCGCGGATCTGTGTATACACCTGTTCTGCAGTTGCGCGGACGGTATTATCCGTCATGTTTTTTTCGGGGATCAACAGCGGAACACCACCATAATTCTGCACCAGCCGGAAGTAATAAAAAGCACGCAGGAAAAGCATTTCACCTTTCATTCGTTTCCATACGTTGGCGTCAAGCCCCGGGATGGAAGATCCATCCTGTGCGAGAACGATATTGGCTGCATTCACTCCTTTGAAATTATAGCGCCAGATACCAAGTACATTGTTGTTGGTCGGGAAGATGGTGAAAGTTTCCATACGACGCATGTCTTCCTGGTCACCAAGACCACCACCACCTTTCACGGCATCATCGCTCATGAGATCACCTACAACAAAGTCGCGCGGTATGGATGCTCCATTATCCCATTCCCAGTTACCGCGGAAGCGATTGGTCAGCGGTTCATAAGCTGCATCAACAGCCAATGTAAAATCGCCTGGTTGCTTGAACACATTTTCTTCCGTTAATACGCCCTGTGGTTGAAGGTCCAGTTTCTTGCTGCAGGCCGTGATGAGCATTGCAGCGGTGATTATATAGAATAGCTTTTTCATATTGTTTATTTACAGATCAGTCAAACGTTAATTAAAAAGAAAGCTGAACACCGAATGTGATAGTGCGGGATGGAGGATAGGTTCCCATATCAATACCCACACCGAGATCTCCATAGTTAGCCAGGTTGTCATTCGTATACAGTTCCGGATCAAATCCTTTATAACCGGTAATGGTGAAAAGATTTTGTACACTGGCATAGATCCTTGCTTGCGTAAAACCTGCGCGGCCCATCATTTTGGAAGAAAGGTTATAGCCGATCATTGCATTTCTCAATCGCAGGTAGGAGCCGTCTTCTACGTAACGGTCGGAAGTGCGTCGGTTATTATTTCCGTCTAGGAAGGTCGCTCTTGGCGTAGTAGTGCTCGTGCCATCACCATGCCAGCGGGTATCATAGAAATCAAGTTTGGTATTGAATCCGCGGGAGTCAAAACTGTTAATGATATTATCCACTTCGTTGTAAATATCATTACCGGTAACACCATTGAAGAATAAAGTGAGATCGAATTGTTTGTAACGGACGGTTGCATTCAGGCTGTATAAAAGCTCGGGCAGGCCATGTCCGATGATGCCCCTGTCCTTATCATCGATAACGCCATCGCCGTTGATATCTGCAAACCGGACATCACCCGGCTTTGCCACTGGCTGGTACAGGTCGCCGTCTTTATTGACATAGTTAGTGACTTCCGCTGCGTTCTGGAAGATCCCTGCCGTTGTATAGCCATAAAAGGATCCGATGGCTTCGCCCGGTTTAAGCAGGATCTGGCCGTTGCCTGCACTGATCAGCTGATCTTTGGTCTTATACAGGGATGTAACCTTATTGCTCAGGGTGGTCACATTGGCGGTAAGATCCCAGGAGAAACCGCTCTGCGTTTGCTTGTTATAATTTACCGAGATATCCCATCCTTTATTGGTCATTGCGGCGCCATTGACATAAGGAGGAGCTGCATCACCATTGGTATAGGATACCGGAAGCTGGATCAGGATATCGCTGCTGTTTCGTTTATACCAGTCGATGGAAAAACGGATCCGTCCGCTCATCATCGCACCGTCCAGGCCGATATCTGTTTGTTCTGTTTCTTCCCATTTCACATCGGGATTACCTTGCGTGGCAACGGTCAGCACGCCGTTGTTGGTACTGTAGATCGTAGCGAAGGGATAATTACCGATCTGCTGGTTTCCCAGTTTACCCCAGCTTCCTCGTAGCTTCAGTTCACTGAACATCCCTATATCTTTCATGAATGATTCGCGCATGATATTCCAGCCAACAGAAGCGGAGGGGAAATAACCGGTGCGGTTTGCTTTGCTGAATCGTGATGACTGATCAGCACGAAGTGTTGCAGACAGAAGATAACGGTTATCATACGCATATCCAATTCTTCCGAAGTAAGACATCAGGGCTGATTCCTGTTTGGTACCACCTACACCTTGTGTACCCGTTCCATAGTCGAGGAACTGCAGGCTTGGATTATCGTCGGTCCGGGTATCAAATCCTGAGCGGAAACCGGAGAGATAGTCAGTGATCTCTTTCACGTATTCGGTACCAGCCAGAACGGATATATCATGCACGCCATTAAAAACATGGTTGTAATTCGCGGTATTGGTCCAGGTGAGCGCGCTTTGACGGTGACGATATTTGTCTACGCCTTTATCGTTCGGATTCATGATCGTCCTGTCGCCGGGGATCTGCCCGTTGTAAGCCTGTTGCTCCAGTATATTGAAGTCGACGCCAAGACTGGTTCGCAACCGTATATCTTTTATTGGTCTGATCTCTGCAAATACGTTTCCAAGGATGCGATAGCGATCGGCGGTACGATTCCGATACTGCGCGATGGCTAACGGATTTTTTCCATCACCATAAAGATTGGAGTTCTGGTAAAGTCCGGCAGGAGGAAGGTCAGTCAGCAGGCCTGTTGCCGGATCGTATACAGGAATAGCATTGGGCCTGATGAGTGCATATCTTACCACGCCGGGAAGTGCACCTGGCCGGCCACCATCACCGGAAGCGCCGATGTACTGGTTACTTTCATACGTGAAGTTGAGGTTCTCACCGATCCTTAACCAGCTTTTCACATCGGAAGTGACGTTGGATCGCAGGCCATACCGTTTGAAGTTAGAGTATTCAATAGTGCCATCCTGGTTGACATAGTTACCGGATATAAAGTAACGGGTCTTATCAGTGCCGCCGGCGAAGGCAAGACTGTAACGCTGGGTGATCGCCTGCCGGAAAAGTACATCCAGCCAGTCAGTGTTGGGAAGGTTCGCAGCATTATCATTGTTGCGGTTTGTACTTCCGTCATTTGCAAATGCTTCGTTCTGCAGTTCGATGAACTGGCTTGTACTGACCATCTTTGGAAGGCCCATTGCATTGGCAAGACCCAGTGAGGCATCAACAGTGATCGTGTTCTTTCCGGCTTTGCCGGATTTTGTGGTAACAAGTATCACCCCGTTGGAAGCGCGGGCACCATATATCGCCGCGGCAGATGCATCTTTTAATATCTCGAGGCTTTCGATATCGTTTGGAGAAATGGTGGTCAGGCCGCTGTTCACCTGTATCCCATCAATCACATACAGCGGTTCATTATTGTTGAGTGAACCGATGCCGCGTATCCGGACAACCGCATTCGTGCCGGGGGCACCGGTGGGAGAGGTTACGTTCACACCGGCAGCCTGGCCCTGCAGCGCTGTACCGATATCAATCGCCTGGGTCTTCGCCAGCTCGGTGCCTTTGACGGAGGAAACAGCGCCGGTGAGCGTTGACTTTCGCTGGGTGCCGTATCCTACCACCACCACTTCTTCAAGAGAGCCCGATGAAGGAACAAGGGTAATGCTCAGCGCGGAGCCCTGGTAGGGAACAGTTTGCTTCGTAAAACCGACCATAGAAATTTCAAGATTGGAAGGCGATCCTGACAGCAGCAGCAGGCTGAAACTTCCATCGCTCGCGGTAGAAGTGCCATTGGTTGTATTCTGCTGGACAACGTTAACGCCCTGCAGCGGGGCATTCTTATCGTCAGTAATCCTGCCTGTCACTGTTTGCTGCGCCAGGGCAGGCAGGCAGTATAACACGCAGGCAAATGCGGGGAGCAGTTGTAGCAATCGTTTCATAGCAATAATTTTAGTTAAGATACCCGGAAGGGTAAGAAACGCTGCTATACTATGATCCCAAAACACTGTACATGCAGATGTACACAAGTATTCAGGATAGGAGTCGAGTGATTTACAGTTGGTTAGAAACGCTGGCTCAGTTCAGGTCATAACTCAGTATGCGCAACTTTATTTGCATTTCTATATTCATTCGGAGAAGTTTGATACTTTTTTTTGAACTCGCGGAAGAAGTATGACTGATTGTTGAAACCGGTTTGATAAAAGATCTCCGACACGGTGAGCTTCGTTGTTTCCAGCAAGGCTGCTGCTTTTTGTAACCTGATAGTACGGATGAACTCGGCCGGCGTCATACCTGAGATCGTTTTGATCTTACGGTATAGTTGCATCCGGCTCATGGCCATGGCAGATTCCAGGTCGGATGCATCGAGGTCGCAATTGGTAAGGTCAGCATTGATGATTTGGAGAAGATGTTCAAGAAATGCACGATCAGCATCATCCATCCCCTGTGGTGGTTCTGCACCCGGAATCGCCTTACTGCGGAAGTAATCATGTAACCTGCGACGGTTATCCAGCAATTGATTTACCCTGGCAAGCAGGTGCTGATTATGGAATGGCTTCGGCAGATATGCATCCGCGCCAGCTTCATACCCTTCCTGTTGCTGCTCTATGGAACCCCGGGCCGAAAGCATTAATACGGGAACATGACAGGTGTCAGGAATGTGTTTGATCTTTTTGCAAAGCTCCAGTCCATTCATGTCATCCATCATAATGTCGGTTATGATAAGATGGGGGATAAGCCGGGTCATACAGGCCAGTGCTTCTCTGCCATTGGAAGCTTCGTAGATCAGAAAGTCTTTACCGAGTACCTGCCTGATCAATTGCCGGATCGGTACTTCATCTTCCACGATCAGGATCACCGGCCGTTGATCCTGTTCCAGACTTTGTAATAAGGCCTCCTTATTATTAGCGGCGGCACTCAGCTGTTCTTTTTGTGGAGGCGCTTTCGCAATCGTCCTGATCAATAAGGAAGGTTGTACAGCCTGAATGGATGAACGGGAATTGAGATCAACGTGTTGCAATGGAAAATTCACTTCAAAACAAGCCCAGTTGTTTTTGCAGTAGGCCTGCATATTTCCATCGAGTACCTGGACCAGTTGTTTGGTGAATGCGAGCCCAAGCCCCGAGCTGAACTTCTGCGAGGAGTTGCCGGTAAAGAACCGGTCAAATAGTTTTTGCATTTCCGCTGAAGAGATATCGTGACCCGAGTTCGCTACGGAGAGTTCCAGTGACGAGGTCTCGTCATTGCGGCAAACACGGAAATAGATCTTTTCACCGGGAGAAGTATATTTGAAAGCATTGGAAAGTAGGTTGAAAGTGATCTTCTCCAGCTTGTCAGGATCATTATCAATAAAAATGCCTTCCTGTATTTCGTAGTTATAATCAATGCCACTTTGTTCACGGAAATGAATGAAGAGCCGGGCGATACTGGAGAAAAAAGCGGAGGCATCCATCAATTGACGGTCCGCTCTCAGGTATCCTTCTTCCGCCTTCCGGAATTCCATCAGTTGCTCGATCAGGTAAGCCAGCCGTGATGCCTGCTGGTGTACGAGCCCCAGCACATTGGAAGTCGGATGTGAAGCCTGTTGCTGTTGCTGATGCTCTACCGAGCCCATGATCAGTGTTAGTGGTGTCTGCAGCTCATGCGCGATATTGGTAAAAAAATCAAGTTTTTCTGCGTGGAGTTTTTCTTCTTTTAACCGCAGCTGATATTCCATTTCAAGCTGGTGTTTCATCTCTGTTTTGCTCTTGCGATAGGTATAGATCACATAGATGAATATGGCTGAAAGTACATAGTATAACAGGAACGCGGCGGGTGTTAACCAGAGGTACTGTTCAACGGTAAGGAAACAGAGTGACTGTTCATTGGTCCAGCGTCCTTCACCGTTTGACCATTTAATTTTTAAGGTATAGTCGCCGGCCGGCAGGTTACCATAAGATATATAGCCGGATGAACCGGGGTAGTGCCAGTTCTTATCAAAGCCATCGAGCCGGTAGGCGAATTCTGATCTGCCGGGACTTGTGAAATCGATAGTGTTCAAAGAAAGATCAAAATAGTTATGATGACGGCTTAACGTGAATTCCTGTGCAATATTATCAGTACCGGGTTCCAGTACCCTATATCCACCTTCGGCCATGATTTCACCGCCGAACTTCAAGTTAGTGATCTGCAGGTTCGGCTGGCTTGAATTGACGGTGAGCTTGGCAGGTTCGCAGTAGTTGAATCCGTTGATACCTCCGAAGAAGATAGTTCCCTGATTGCTGTTCCAGACTGCACCATCGGAGAATTCATTGCTCTGCAATCCATCCGGTTCACGGAACCGCATCATATCATTGCTTTTACTGTTGAGCCGCGCCAGTCCATTATTTGTACTTACCCAGATCATACCCTGGCTGTCTTCTGCTATTCCATGGATCGTATTATTAGGCAGCCCTTCGGTAGTGGTAAAATGCTGCACAGCCTTGCCCTGGTAGTCGGCATCCACGCGATTGAGTCCGAAACTTGTGCCTATCCACATCGATCCACTGCGGTCTGCCAAAAGAGCGAGGACATCATTATGCGATAACCCGTTCTTATCACTGCCGGAGCGAATGGTGGTGAAACGGCCGGTTTGTGTATCCATGATACTGACGCCGCCGTACCTGCATCCGAGCCAGATCCTGTTACGTTGATCTTTTGCCACTGAAAAAATGATATCGCTGGCCGGGCCGGAATCATTACCGGTGAATTGATATTGTTTAAAGTAAACGAGTGAGGGGTCATCTTTACCATCGATCCTGAGATGGATCAATCCATAGCCACTGGTACCCAGCCATACCGAACCATCCGTATCCGGCAGTATGGAATAAACAGAACGGAAAGAAGGCGCTGACCCTTTGACCTCGTTCCATTGAACGAATCTCTTTTTATGCTGATTGTACAGAAGCAGTCCATCGCCATCAGATCCTATATATGTCCAGGTGTCATTTATTTTCCTGATGGTGTAAACGGCATTATTGCTAAGCCCATCCGCTTCGCTGTATACATGTGATGTGATGGCGCTTGACCATGGCCAGGGGAAGGCCAGGATGCCATTTCCTTTCGTTCCCACCCAAAGCTCCGTTCCAACCCTCTCAAATGTTCTGACCTGTTTATCTTTCAATCCGACACTTGCATTGCTGACCGCAGTGAATGCCCGGCGGACAGGAGAGAGGCGGGCCATGCCGCTTCCGTCTGTTCCAAACCAGATCGTCTTATCCGTTCCGGCAAAGATCGTCGTGATCTGCGATTCCTGTAGGGAGGCTATTTCCCCTTCAAGAAAGCGTGACTCATGAAAATCTTTATCAACCACCCTGCATCCTTTTTTTTCGAGCGCTACAATGTAGTGGCCTTCATACGGAATGATTGCCCTTACTGGAGAATTGAAACGCTTCAGGACGATCTGTTCATTGGTGGTGATCCGTTCGATGTTCCCTGTGTTTGATACAACGAGTAAATTTCCATCCAGCGCATGAATGGAATGAATATTATTCCTGTACCCGGGTGAATGCTTCGGCTGTATTGCGTGTTGACGGATCGTAAAGCTGCCGAGGCGCCCATCATTTAATAATACCCACAGATCACCATTCTCCGAAAAAAGTAATTGCCTGATATTTTTATTGGGAAGATCGATCGGTAACGGGATGAACGAGCTGGTCCTGTAATCAAATTGCTGCACGCCTGAAGCGGCTGAATAGATGTAAGGTGTTTTATCTCTGTCCGTAAAAAGAAGGAACTGTTTTTCGCTTACCTGTTTTGCGTTGCTGCTGTAGAAGTAATGACTGAACTCTCCTGAAGAAGGTTTATAACGGGATACTCCTTCCACTGTAGAGATCCAGATAGTGCGTTCAGCATCTTCCACGATCTCCTCCACAACATTATTCCTGAGGCCTTTTCCGGGAAGCTGGTTATAGTTGAAAGTTTTGAAGGAGTAACCGTTGAACGCGTTGAGCCCATCCCATGTGCCAACCCAAAGCACTTTGTCATTCCCCTGGTAAATTGCATTCAAGGAACTATTGGAAAGACCATTCCGGCTGTCGATCCTTTGCAATGTGTACGACAGGTCCTGGGTATGAACAAGACGGCATGGCGCGAACGCCAGTAAAAGCAGCAGGCTTACAGGCGAGATTTTCATATAGCTGATTAGCAGATGAAAGGTAGGATTTTTCTGCGACCGGCCAGGACGTATTTTCTTTATCGATCACCTTGCCAGGATAATGACTGCAAAGAGTTACGATTAATGGTTGTATTGTAAAAATAGATAGTTCAGTTGATTTTCTTAATTTTGGTCAATGAGCAAGCAATCGAGGCAGACGGGGTCTACATTCAGCACAGACGTTAAACTCAAGGGTTTTAAGGTGTATAAAGTAGATGTGAGCGCAACAAACGGGCACAGTTATAACCGTAAGGATTTTTATAAGATCAGTATGAATACCGGCAGGTATCTTTTCCATTATGCTGACCGTAGTTTTGAGACTGACCATACCATCCTGTTTTTCGGAAATCCGCATATACCTTACTCCTGCGATGTTCTTTCGCAAACGGATGGCTATGCCTGTCTTTTTACGGAGGATTTTATACGATTAAATGACCGCACGGAAAGCCTGTTGCAATCCCCGCTGTTCAAGATCGGTGGAACGCCAATTCTTCCATTGAATAAAATTCAAAAAAAGTTCATTGCCGGTATATTTGAAAAGATGATTGCCGAGCAGGCGGCTGATTATACCTATAAGGATGAACTGATCCGTAACTACATCAGTTTGATCGTGCATGAAGCATTGAAGTTGCAACCTACCGAAAATATCATCCCGCAAAAAAATGCTGCTGCCCGTATTGCATCTGTCCTTCTTGAACTGCTGGAGCGGCAGTTCCCCATCGAAAGCACTGATCACCCGTTAGCGCTTAAAACTGCCCAGGATTTTGCAAAGCAATTATCGGTACATGTTAATTACCTGAATAGCGCGGTAAAGGAAGTTACCGGGAAACCAACCACCACCCTTATCGCTGACAGGATCATCATTGAAGCAAGAACCCTTCTGCAACATACCGACTGGAGTATCTCAGAAATAGCCTATGCACTGGGTTTTGAATATCCAACCTACTTCAACAATTTCTTTAAAAAGAAAACCGGTCAGGTACCGAAGGCTGTACGATCCACGCACCTTTGATTTTTATAGTTTTTCCTGTGTATTTCATTATTTCCCATTGTCACCTGCATCGACCTTTGTGGAATGAAAAGAAAGCAAATACGGAAAGACAACGCGCCGCATGGAAATCGTAGCGATATCAGTCGCAGGAAATTTCTAACAACGGCCGCGCTGATGAGTGGCGGTGTTGCCATCGCCCCTTTATCATGGGCTTCTTCTCCCAATGATTCAACTAACATTAAATCAACTACCAGCATGAAAACAAGAAAACTGGGTAAACTTGAGGTATCCCAGATCGGACTGGGCTGCATGAATATGAAAGGGAATTATAATCCACCCGCCGATCACCAGCAGTCAATTGCCACGATTCGAAAAGCAGTTGAGAGCGGCGTGACTTTCTTTGATACGGCGGAGGTGTATGGCCCCTATACAGATGAAGAGCTGGTTGGTGAAGCACTGCAACCATTTCGTGACCAGGTAAAGATTGCCACTAAGTTTGGCTTTGCCATCGATGGAACGGTAGGACTGGATAGCCGCCCTGGCCGGATAAAAAAAGTCGTGGAAGAATCTTTAAAACGCCTGCGGACAGATCATATCGATCTATATTACCAACACCGTGTTGATCCCAAAGTGCCGATTGAAGAGGTGGCTGGCGCTGTTAAAGAGCTGATTCAAGAAGGGAAGGTGCTGCATTTCGGATTATCAGAAGCCAGTGCCAAAACGATCCGTCGTGCACATGCTGTTCAGCCTCTATCAGCCGTTCAGTCAGAATACTCTCTCTGGACCCGCAATGTTGAATTGAATGGTGTTCTTAAAACCTGTGAAGAGCTGGGTATCGGTTTTGTGCCATGGTCGCCTGTTGGCGCAGGGTTTCTTACAGGTAAGTATGACACAACTACGCGGTTTGATGCCCGGTCAGATTTCAGGGCGGGATTCCCTCGTTTCTCCAAAGATTTTTTGCCGCTGAATATGCCGTTGCTCGAATGGCTGAAGAGTTATGCCGCACAGAAGAATGCTACACCCGCGCAAATTGCGCTTGCGTGGCTGCTTGCTAAAAGCTCAATTATTGTTCCGATTCCTGGTACGCGTATTCAAACACATTTGCTGGAAAATCTGGGTGCCCAGGATATTCATCTCACCGCCGAAGATGTTCAGGAAATAGAGACGTGTCTTTCAAAGTTTCCTGTCTATGGTGATCGCATGGGAGAGGCGCATATGAGTTCAATCGATTATACTGTTTAATAGAAAAGTAAAAGTAAACTTCAAGATATGTCACAGAAAGCTTGGTTCATTACCGGCGCGGGACGCGGCCTGGGCGTTCATATTGCCAAAGCTGCGCTGGGTGCAGGTTACAAAGTTGTTGCAACAGGTCGTGATACGGCAAGGGTTTCCCGGGCACTCGGGCAGTCTGCGAATTTGCTTATAGTGAGACTCGATATTACCAACACAGTAGAAGCCACTGAAGCGGTAAAGAGTGCAATAAGTCAATTTGGAAGTATAGATGTTTTAGTTAATAACGCAGCAAATTTTTATGCCGGCTTTTTTGAAGAGCTGACAACAGATCAAATGGACCGGCAGTTTTCCACCAGTCTTATCGGACCAATGAACGTAACACGTGCGGTGCTGCCTGTGATGCGCAAACAGCGTTCAGGACAGATCATCACGATATCATCTACTGCCGGTCTCACCGGTTTTGAATTCGGTGCCGCTTATGCCGCCTCTAAGTTCGGGTTGGAAGGCTGGATGCAATCACTTCAGGCAGAAATCGAATCGTTTGGCCTCAATACCATTACAGTTAACCCGGGTTTTTTCAGGACAGAGTTGCTCACTGAAGAATCCACCAATTTTGCTCCGGCTTCCATTCAAGATTACGATGGCCGCCGGGAACAACAGATGCAGTTCTGGAAGGGGTATAACGGGCAACAAGCCGGCGATCCTGCCAAACTTGCTCAGGCATTGATTGCAATTTCAACTGAAGATAAGCCTCCGCGACGGTTCATTGCCGGCGCCGACGCAGTTCAAACAGCAGAGCAGGTAGCTGAAACACTCCGGCAGCAAACTAATGCACATAGAACACTTTCATCTTCGCTTGCTATCGACAATGCCTGAACCTGCTCTACCATGAATGGGCCGTTGTACACTTTGATGAACGGCCTGCAACGCAACGAAAAAAAGCTGGCTTTCGCCAGCTTCACTATGAGACGCTATGCATAACTGCTCTTATACACGCGCCGTTCTCCGCTCTTAAAGCCGGTTCTTCTCTTCGTTGGTATGTGTTTCGATATTTTTACGGGTGAATTTTTTACCTGCCTGGAACTGGTAATTCAAAGCAATGCTGAATGTCCTTGTCGGCCGTTTCTGGTAAAAATCAATTCTTGTTCCGCGAAGTATTGTGAGCTCTTTTTCACGGGCTGTATTGAATATATCACTCACAAAAAAACGAAGCCGGCCACGATCTTTCCAGAGTTTGCGGCTGATCCCTGCATCAATACTGAATACATACGCCTGCCGGGTATTTCCCGTCCAGTAAGGGATATTGTAGTAAGCTGTGAGGAATGCATCAAGTATATGTGGCCAGCTGAAGTTCTGTACAGACTGCAGTCTTGCAGATACTGCTTCAAAACGTTCGGCATCCAGTTGGCTTGAACTTTTGTAGATCATCAGGTTGTTTTGCGTAGTCCATACCCTTGAAAAGTTTATCGCTGCATCCATGCTCAGGCCGTATTCATAGCTGCCTGGATAATTTTCGGAACGGTATTCCACGATATTGCTATCAACCAGCCGGCCTGCCTGGGCAATAAAACCATCGGTGATCTGCACATAAGCGGCAACATTATATTGCCGGTGATAAGTATAACCTAACCGGAAGCTATTCGTGTATTGAGGCTGCAGCCCGGGGTTTCCTGTCATCACCGTGAAATCATGTACCTGGAGCCGGTATGGGTTCAGATCGTTATATCCCGGCCGCCTGATCCGCCTGGAGTAATTAAAGAACGCACTGTTGCCCTGGTCTTCGTTGAAAATCCTGCTGATAAAAAGCGAAGGGAACAGTCCGAAATAATTCCGTCGTATCGATTGCGCGCTGGTAATGGAGTAACCGTTCGAAATAGTTTGTTCTCCCCTGAGACCAGCTTTAACAGTAGTTTTTCCTGATGATCTTTCAAGGGAAGAATAGAACATCCAGATGGTTTCGGTGTACCGGAATTCATTGCTGCCTGCAATGTCTTTGATCCATGCATCCTGCAGATAGTTCTCTCTTAGCACGGTGTTGTTACGCGTGGTGGATACTATTTTCAACCCGCTTGTCAGGATGAACTGCCTGCGTAGCTTCTGCAAATGATCGGCCTGGATGCTCGTGATCGTAGTTGCGTTGGGTGTGAATGTCCGGTATTGACGATCATCCGAAGGATCACTATAAGAGGAGTTCACTTTATTGATCTCTGTTTTGCTGCTCCGGGTATGATCCGCAATGAGCTTGAGATAAGAACCTGTTGAGTCCAGTCGCCAGTTATAATAAACAGTATAACTGAACTGTTTTGGCTTCCGGTCCCAGTGCGAGGTTGTCTTTCCTGTTATTGTTTTCCCGGGCAGCACATAAAGGAGTTCGGGGTAAAAATGCTGATCGAGATGCTGAAGGTTTCCGTTGAGTTGAAAGTTAACCGAATGATCTTTGCTGATGTCATATGCGAGACCTGTCCTGAACTGGTAACGTGTATTGTTATTCTTCCGGATGGTTGTGTTATGCAGGGTGCTTTGATCCGGGTAAGTTACGGTTGACCAGCCATCATAAACCGATTGATCATTGCTGAAGTTCAGGGAGCCGAATGAATACCATCTGGAAGATTTATAATCGATGGAAACGCCGGTGCTGGTATAAGGTCTTGCCTGTTGCTGCCTGTATTGCGCTGAAAGGTTTCCCGATAATCCGGTGAGACGGTTTTTCTTCAACACGATATGAATGATGCCACCTGTGGCGGCAGCTTCAAACTCGGCGGGTGGATTAGGTATCACTTCGATCTTGCTGATATCTTCAGATCTTAATGAACGCAGGTAATCGGCCAGCTCTGTTCCTGACATCCGCTGTACCACGTCGTTGATCATCACTGTTACTGATTCGTTGCCGCTGATCTTTATGCTGCCATCTCCACTTACCCAGATGCCCGGTGATCGCTGTAATAGCTCCAGGGCGGTATTGCCGGTTGACAGGTAACTGTCTTCCACATTGACGATATAGCGGTCGGACTTTCGCGTGATCAATGGTTTGCTGGTAGTCACTGTCACAGCGGAAAGCATTTTTTCGTCTTTCTGAAGCAATAGAATATACCACTGCTCTTTGTTATGATGAGCTACAGGCAGCACGGTGTCAAGAAAGCCGACTGCGCTGGCACTGATGCAGTAGCCGGCACTTGTGTCACCGGAGATCTTAAAACTGAAATAGCCTGACGAATCCGTAAAGGTGCGCGAGATCGGTTGGTCATTCCTCGCCAGTGATACAGATGCCATCGCCACCGGGACAGAGTCAACGGATAGAACACGACCTTTAATCTGCGCCTGCAGAAGTGGCATACCCAATACAAAGAAGAATAAACCGGTGAGCATTGTTTTCATGCAGCGGCAAAATACCGTGCAGACGATAAGGTTCCGGCCGGAATGAGCCGTTTGCGGGAACCGGTGAGCCATTTGCTTATTTACCAGCCTGTAGTCTTTTCAGCAGTTCTTCCTTTTTGGATCTTGATACATCAATCTCCGTTCCATCCGAAAGAAGCACACTTCCGCCTTCTCCCCGGATATACTTTTTGATCTCCAGTAAATTCACCAGGTTGGAATGGTGTATGCGGAGAAACGGATGATCTTCCAGCATTTCTTCAATCTCTTTCAGGGTACGCGATACAACGAGCTTCGACTGGTCTTTAAGTGCAATGGTGGTGTAATTACTGCTGGCCATGCAATACAGGATATTGTCGACAGCGATCACCTGCAATCCTTCCAGCGTGGGCAGGGCAAGGCGATTTGATAAAGCAGATGGTCTTCTCCATTGGTTGATGAGAAGTTCCAGTTGTGCAGGCAATGCCGACTGTGATAAAACATTCTCCGCTTTCTCAACAGCTACTTTCAATTCCTGCGGGTCAATTGGTTTCAACAGGTAGTCAAGTGCGCTGAACCGGATTGCCTTGATGGCGTACTGATCATAGCTGGTGGTAAAGATCACCTTGAATGAGGCGGGAGAAAGTTTCTCCAGCAGATCAAATCCGTTCATGTGTGGCATCTCGACATCCAGGAACACGAGCTGTGGTTGGTGCGCGCGGATAAGTGCTTCAGCATCCAGCGGGGAATGGGTGAAGCCGGCGACTCTGACAGACGGGCAGTGTTTTTCAAGTAAGGTGATCAATGCCTTGCACGCATAGGGTTCATCGTCTATTACAATTGCGGTGATCATGGTTTGTTAATTGAGTCTGTTTTTCTGTGAAAAATCAATGATCATTGGCATTCTGCCATCAGCCATTGTAGCTGGTATTGGTTTTGATATTCAGGATCACCTCTGTTCCGCCGGTAGTGCCGTCCTTTTCTTTCCATTCAGCAATACTGAAGGAGGCATTTTTTTTATGTTGCTGATTGAACAGTGCCAGCCGTTCCGTCGAGAGCTGCAGTCCCATTGAGATCCGGGTCTCTTTTTTCAATTCACGTGCTTTGCTCAGTCCAATCCCGTTATCTTTTATGGATACGATCAAAGTTCCCTTTTCCTGTTTGATCGTAATGGTAAGTTCGCCTTTCCCCTGTTTATGCAGCAATCCATGCCAGATAGCATTTTCACAGAATGGCTGCAATATAAAGCAGGGAACATGGATCATGGAGGGATGAAGTTCAGGAGCTGTATCAATATGATAAGCAAACACGTCTTTGAACCGGAGTTGCTCCATATCAAGATAAAGGCGAAGCATGGTTAATTCTTCTTCCAGTGTGATGGTCCGTTTGCCGGAATTGGTCATTACCATCCGCATCAGTCTTGAGAATCGGGTAAGGTAGTCGGATGCTTTCTCATTGTTGTTATCCAGTATGAAATGATTGATCGCGCTGAGGCAATTGAACATAAAGTGCGGGTTCATTTGTGCACGAAGTGCCTGCATTTCCATCTCAGTGGCTTTTTGTTTGAGCCGGAGTTTTTCGTTTTTGTGGCGGAACAGAAGTAAAAGAATGATGAGTAGCGCGAGCAGCGCAACAATAAGGATGGTTTGCTGGGCCAATCGCTTTCCGTCCTTCAGTTGTTGCAGCGTTGTTTCCTGGTCAGCGGCCAGGGTCTTTTGGCGGAATGCGAACATCTTTCCTTTGAATACATCTGACATGGCTGTTTCCGTCAGTGATGCCTTGAGTTTCTGGAAATACAATGCTTTGGACACATCGCCGGTATTTTCATACAACCGCGAGAGTAAAATGTATAATTCCAGTCTGTACTTGAAGAAACCAAGTTGTTCTGCTTTTTTGAGCGCTGTATTTGCTTTTATGATCGCATCGGGCAAACGGTTTTTCTGTTCATCTACGCGTGCGAGACCGATCAATGCAGCAGTGGCAGTGTTTACATTGTTTTCTGCAAGGGCGGCTTCATAGGGTGGCAGAAGGTACTCGCGGGCGCTGTCAGGTTCGTTTTTCAATAAGAATAGCTCTCCGATACGCATCCGGATAAGCGGGCTTCGTGCATAACCGATGAACGCCTGCTCATAGAAATACCTTGCCGAATCGAATTGCTTCCTGGCGAGATAGAGTTCACCCAGGCTGTGATTCAGCTCACGGAAAGGATACTCGCCTTTCAGCGGATTCTCCGCTTCCGCTTTTGCATAGTAATCGCGCGCGGTTTCATAATCGCTGATGTTTTTGTACAATTTACCCATCTGGATCAGCGAAAGCACCCTGTTCTGGCGATCAACCCGGTCATTGATGACAAGTGATTCCTGCACGGCGGCAAACGCTTTTTCGTAATCACCCATATCGTCATAAATGTTGCTCAGGATCCTTAATGCAAATACCTTACTTTGTTTATCGCCACTGCCAAAGTATTGAAGGGAAAGCTCGATGGTATCGGCTGCCTGGCGGAAATTACCGTCATACCAGGTGGCCTGCCCGGCACCGAGCAGAGACCTTGCATAAAGCGAATTATTCTGTAATTCCCGCGCGGCTTTCATGACCACCAGGTATTCCTTCATGGCTTCCGACTGCCTGAATTGATAGAGTTTGTTATTTGCCTGTAGCAGTAGGCTGTCGCATGCTCTTACTGAAAGCTGAGCAACAGCGGTCATACTACATAAAAGGAAAGCAATAAAGTAAACCAGGAAGCGCATAACAACGGATTTCGGGACGAAACTATGCAATTGGCCACTATTTCCATCTGATGCCGCAAGTTCCCGCTGATTTCGCTGGTAACAGGATAACCCGGCTAGTGCAGACAGATCGTTGCGCTTGGAGCTGATCTGTGGATGCTGCGGTAACATTACGCCAAGCACACCATGAGTTGGTTGTAAAGAAATACGTTACCTCTCTTCAGGCGGGCACGTATAACACTTCACTCATATAATCGAAAAACGGCCGGAGTGCTTTCATGGTCACCACGGCGGTATCAATAAAATCGGGCGACAATACTTCCGCATCCGTAAATTTCCGCTCAAGCAGGAATTGCTTATAGCGGAGCAGGTCTGCTGCGGGACTGTTGGCATCATATCCTCTTGGTACCCGCGTTAACGTTTCGCCGCTAAGCCCGGGAAATACACCAGCCACTTTTGGAGAGGCCAGCATTTTTCGCATGGGTTTGTCATCAAATACCAACTCATCCCGGATGAGCTTCAGGTCTGAAGTTACCGGCCCCCAGAAACCACCTGCGATGAAGCTCTTGCCCGGTTCGAACTGAAAATAATACCCCCCGCGCAATAATTTGCCTTCGCGATGAAAGCTGCCACTGAAGTTCGTTTTATAAGGAGTCTTATCCGCAGAGAATCGGATATCCCGGTAGATCCGCATTAATGATTTCTTTCCGGAGGGGGTATCAATGCGGTCATGCTTTTTCATGCGGTCAAGCAACCCTTCTGCAAAAAGTTCAATACCGGCAAGCTCGGTTTGATAAACATCTTTATTCGCATTAAACCAATCGCGGTTGTTGTTCTTTTTTAGTTTTTTCAGGAATTCAAAAGACGAGGATGGTATTACTGGTTTTGTAGTCTTCATGTTGATCTAGTTCAACGTCGATGTTGTTTGATTAATTATGGAGCAGATGTTGACTAATAAAAAGTTCCGCTGCTCTCAATGGACAAAGTTTTATCGGCATCTTAAAGTGAACGTATATCGGCAACCAATTCGGGCAGCCCTTTCGAAAAAATATGTTCACCGCCTTTTATTTTACGAACCATGGCGTTTCCGAAGGCCTTTTCATAAAACTTGAGGTGATCCACCGGCACAACATTATCTTTCTCGCTATGGTAAAGAAAGACGGCCGGAATATCTTTCAGCGATCGCTGGAAGTTTTCTTTAAGCTGAAATTCTTTCATGTCGCTTTTCCAGTGTGGTGTAGACACAAGGAATAATCCCAGGATGGAAACCACAGCCTTTTCTTCGCTTAAGAATTGTAATAAGGTTGAAGCGCCAAGCGAGTGGCCGATGAGAATAGCGGGCCCGCTGATCTTGGCAAATGCCTGCTTATACAGTTCTTTAAATTTATGATAGGTAGGCGAGTTAGGTTTTTCGATTACCGGCGACAGTATCCGGAATCGATCTCGCAATTCAGCTTTAAGATATTTTACCAGGTCATAGCTTCCTTTACCCGGGCCGTATTGAGCGCCGGCACTGTGGGCAAAGAATATGGTCGATGTTGAATTTTGACGGGTTTGCATGTTGATAGTAAAAGTAAAAAAGATGCCGGTGATTCAGGTGGAATTTTTAACGGATAGTATTGGTGATCTGGCAAATTTACACGTAAACAGCGCGATACTCTTCAACTTCATTTGCTCCACTAAGAGAAACTCATTACTTTTATTCCAGGAGACTTGCCACCGGTCATGGATAAAATGCTCAATCTGCCAGATTCTATTTTACTTACTAACCTTCAGAATGGTGACCATGACGCATTCAATGAGCTATACAACCGCTATTGGAAAAAACTTTACTTTGTTGCCTGTAAACATCTTTCAGACGCTACAGAAGCGGAAGAGATCGTGCAGGAAGTTTTTGTTGCACTTTGGAGCAAAAGAACATCGCTTAACATAGCATCACTGCCCGCTTACCTCGCCGCAATGACAAGATATGCAGTATATCACAAGTTGCGGAATCGAAGAAAGACTCCCTATACAACACTGGAAAAGATCGATGATCATGGTATCGGCAAAATATTAGAAGAAGGCAGTTTTGAAAACAAACTGCTGCTGGAGATCGTCAGCAAACTTGCCAATGAACTGCCTGAAAAATGCCGCCTTGTCTTTATCAACAGCAAGCTGTTGGATCGCCCGCTCGCCGAAGTGGCCGAAGGCCTGGGGATTTCGGTAAAAACCGCCGAGGCCCATTTATCCAAAGCCTTGAAAATCATCCGCACAAAAATGGGTGACAGCTTTCTTTCCCTCTTCCTGTAATTTTTTTTGATACTCACTAAGGGTAAACCACTTTAGAAATACTCTTATTAAATACACCACTTTGTTTATGCAAAACGAAAGGATCCGGCTGCTCGCGTCAAAATTTCTTGATGGCTCTGCTACAGAGGCAGAGAAGGAGGAATTACATGCCTGGTATGATGAATGGAAGGATGATGAAATGATCCTGCCTGTGGAAGGACAGAGTAATGAAGATGCGGTGAAGCATCGTATCCTTTCCGGGATACTTCAGCGGGTAAAAGACAAAGATCCAACTCCGGTTGTTGCCCTCAGGACCTCCCGGAAAAAATGGTGGGGCGTTGCTGCAGTATTCCTGTTATTGATCGGTGGCGCCGGAACTTACCTCGCCATGAGATCAACCGGTTCACCGACACCTGTGCTTTCAGATAATGGCTTTTATAAGAATGATGTGGCTCCCGGTACCAATACTGCCACGCTTCAATTAGCTGATGGACGAATAGTGGATCTGGCTGATTCAATTCAGCCGGGTTTCCAACAGGGTGATGCGTCTGTACAGAAAGAGAATAACGGCACGCTTATATATAATGCAGGTGGAGCGGATCAACACAACAGCGGTTCAGTTGCTTACAATACGATCTCCACGCCCAATGGTGGTGAATTCAACGTCGTACTGGCAGATGGCTCGAGGGTTTGGTTGAATGCGGCCAGTTCATTACGTTTTCCAACGGCGTTTAACGGCAACGAACGGAATGTAGTTTTAACAGGCGAAGCTTATTTTGAAATTGCCAAAGATGCCCGCAAGCCTTTTACAGTTACCGCCAATGGCACAACTACGAGGGTGCTGGGAACACATTTCAATATCAAGGCATACAATGATGAGCAGGATGTGATCACCACACTGGTGGAAGGCTCCGTACGCATCGAATCAGATCATCAGCAAAAAAACCTGGTACCAGGCCAGCAGGCATTGATCAGGAACGATGCGAAGAGTATAGTGGTATCGACCGCTGACGTTGATGATGCCATTGCCTGGAAGAATGGATATTTCACTTTCCGCAACGAAAACATAAAGGATATCATGCGCCGGATCTCCCGGTGGTATGATATCTCCGTAACGTACGAAGCCGGTGTGGATGCAAACGCATTCGGCGGTACATTTTCGCGATCAAAAAGTTTGAAGCAATTACTGAAGAGTCTTGAAATGACCAACACCATTCATTTTAAAATAGACGGAAAAAATGTGACGGTATTGCCCTAGTAGGAGAGTCGCGCGATCTCCTGCATCAGGTAAAGGTTAAGGTATACAGGCTGCTAATATGAAATAAAAAAAACGACATGCTGCTTAACAATCATTTGTTCAAGGAGTGCGCTGAGAGGCATTCCCTGATCAGAAAACTATTGCCCGGAAAAACGTTGACACTGCTTCTTTTGCTGCTTATTTTCTCAGCGGCTGGATTGAGGGCCCAATCCATTACCATTAACCAGAAATCTATCCCGTTGATCAAAGTGATCCCTTTGCTGAAGCAGCAAACGGGATACGACTTCCTGTATAATGCAGAATTGTTCAAAGAAGACAAGCCGGTTGATATCGCGGTAACCAATGCCAGCCTGGCTGATGTGCTGGAGAAATATTTTGTTCCCAGGGGTATCACGTATGACATCAACAGGAATGAAAAAACAGTGGTGTTTAAAAAAAAGGTGGCGGCCGTAAAGCCGCCTGATCCTCCGTCAGTGCCAATAGTCAGCGGAAGGATCACTAATCAGCAGAATGAACCGCTGTTCCGCGCTACGGTAAATGTGAAAGGCACGAATATCGCTGCCATCGCAGATTCCTCCGGTAATTACACCCTTAATCTCAGGAATGCCGCAAACCCTGTCGTTCTGCTGGTGTCTATGGTCGGGTATGAATTGTTAGAAGTGGAGGTAAAGGACCGGGGCATTGTCAATATTTCTTTAAAGGAAGCGCAGAAAGAGCTGGAAGATATTGTTGTTATCGGTTATGGCTCCGTTCAACGCAAGGATCTTACAGGCGCTGTATCTGCACTGACGGATAAAGATCTGAAAGATATTCCGCTTAACTCTGCAGCGCAGGCATTACAGGGACGACTCGCGGGTGTACAGATCGTAGTGGGAGAGGGCGCACCCGGCGCACCGGTCGATGTGTTTATCCGCGGCCGCAGTTCCATTACACAATCAGGTTCTCCGCTTTATGTGGTAGATGGTGTGCAGGTCGAAAATGCACTGGATGTTTTGTCGCCACAGGATATTGAATCCATTAACGTGTTGAAAGATGCAGCTTCCACCGCCATCTATGGTGCAAGAGGCGCAAACGGAGTTGTTATCATTACGACCAAGGGAGGAAAGAATACCAATGGAAAATACACCGTTGCATTCAACGCATTTGCCGGCATCAACAAACTTACGAAACAACTGGATATGATGGATCCCTACCAGTTCGTTCTATACCAGTATGAGAAAGCGAAATACACGGCCAGTACGAATGATATGAGCTCAGTGAGTAAATACATCCGTGATCCAAATAATTTTGATACGATTGCTCCTACATTCATGAATTACCCGGATGCCATGGACTGGCAGCAACGGATGATGGGCCGCAGTGCGTTTCAGACCACGCAGAACCTTAGCTTATCCGGTGGCAGCCAGTCAACACAGATCAACCTTAGCCTTACCAATAATATACAGGAGGGATTATTGCTCAATTCCAAATTGGACCGAAAGCTGGTGAATTTCCGCCTGGATCAGAAGATCAGCAACGCGATCAAGATGGGATTTAATGTGCGGTATAATAATCAGCGGATCACCGGAGCCGGTACTTCTGACGTGGGCAGTGCGAATGCGAACCGTTTGAGGCAGTACACCAGGTACCGGCCACTTTTCCTGCCCGGACAGGATGAAGATTTTTATGATCAGGCACTGAGTGATTTCAACCCGGGCAACCAGTTGAACCTGATCAACCCGTTATTGCTTTCACAGGCTGAATACAGGTTGTCTACCGCCATCCTGTATAATTTCAATGGTTATGTGAATGTGAACCTTGGCAAAGGACTGTCGTTTAAAAGCACCTTTGGCTATGATTTTACCAATACACAGGGTAAAACATTTGATGATACGATCACGGCCAATTCAAAGAACAACGGCGCAAGGATGCCGATCGCCGGTCTGTCAGACATCAGACGTTCCGTGATCAACAACTCCAATGTATTCACCTATAGCAATAACCGTTTTCTGACTACCGGTGGGCGACTGACCATTCTCGCCGGCCAGGAGATCTTCGAAACAAAGACCAGCGCAAACAGTCAGACCATCCGCTATTTTCCCGTCGGCACAACACCGGAGATCGCGTTTGCCAATTTTGGACTCGCTGCGCCACCTGTGGGATTTACCCAACCTAAACCGGTGTCATCCGAAGTGCTGACAAGACAGTTGTCTTTCTTCACCCGTTTGTCCTATGATTTCAAACAGAAGTATCTGTTCTCTTTCAATATGCGTGCTGACGGTTCTTCACTGTTTGGGCCGGACTACAGCAACGTTTTCGTAGCGCCCGATTCTGCTAACAATAAATGGGGTTTCTTTCCATCTGCGTCCGCAGCCTGGAGATTATCCCAGGAAGACTTCATGAAGGGCATCACTTTCATCGATGATGCGAAAGTGAGAGTTAGTTACGGCGTGTCGGGAAACAACAGGATCGATCCGTATGGTTATGCAACAAACTTTTCCGTTGCAGCGAACTCCGGGTATGGGCTTAATGATGTACTGAACTATACATTGCTTCCCCCAACAAGATTTGGCAATGCCAACATCAAATGGGAATCATTGAGCTCTTCGAATCTCGGTCTTGATCTTTCGCTTTTTAATCGCCGGCTGGATCTCACCGTGGATCTGTACAGTAACAGTACAAAGAACCTCCTGGTAGAAAATACCTTTCCCGGCAATACGGGTTACCGTACCCAATACCAGAATGTAGGTACGATCCGTAATAATGGTATCGAGCTGCAGTTGTCCGGAACGGTAATGAAGAAGAACGATTTTTCCTGGAACAGCAACTTCAATATTTCGTTCAACAGTAATAAGATCGTAAGTCTCGGAGATCAGCAACTGTTCACCGCTTCTTCCGGATTCTTTGCAACAGCCGGCAATCCTGCTGATTACCTTATACAGGTTGGCAGATCTATCGGTTCTGTATTTGGATTAAAGGTGGAGGGATTCTATACCGTGGATGATTTTACCACCACTCCTGTTGCCAATGCTACGTTTCCCTCGCTGACTTATCAATACACATTGAAGCCGGGGCTCGCCAATCCACAGGCGGTGATCTCCGACCTGGTTCAGCCCGGGCAGATCAAATATGCCGATATCAATGGTGATGGTAAGATCGACCTGGATGACCGCACCGTGATCGGGAATGTGTTGCCAAAGTTCACCGGCGGCTTTACCCAGCAGTTTGCCTATAAGAATTTTGACCTGAGTGTATTTCTGAACTTCTCTTATGGCAATGATGTGTATAATGCCAATAAGCTGGAGCTTTCTTCCTCCTACAACCTGGATGCGAATATGCTGGCGATCATGAACGACCGTTGGAAAGTGATCGACGCAAATGGAGAACTGGTACAGAAGCAACTCAATGCAACAACGGTGATCGGCATCGCTCCGGAAGAACTGGCCGCGTTGAATGCGGGTGCAAAGATCTGGACTCCTATCCGCAGTATGCTTGGTTATTATCCCAGTTCCTTTGCAGTGGAAGATGGATCTTACCTGCGCATCAATAATATCACATTGGGATACACATTGCCTAAGGCATTGTTGAAGAAGATCCGCATCGCCAGTCTCAGGATCTATGGTACGGCCAATAATATCGCCACCATCACGGGTTACAGTGGCTATGACCCTGATGTCAGTTCAAGAAGAAGTGTGCTGACACCCGGCGTTGATTATTCAGCTTACCCGAGGGGTAAGTCTTACCTGGTTGGTTTAAATGTTATTTTCTAAAATTTCGATTGTAACGCTTATGAAATATTTGTTTGCTTTAAAAAGAGCTGCGCTCATATTATTTCTTGCAACAGGTTGTTGCTTCAGCTCCTGTAAAAAATACCTTTCACCCGAACCTGTATCGTCTTTTGATGCAGGGATAGTTTTCGGTAATGTAATAAACGCCAAAGCTGCGTTGATGGGAGCCTATATGGCTATGGCCGGCGATGCTGCTTATGGATTGTTTACCAGTTATCAGTTTGTATATGATGATGACGCTATCCTGGGCGGCGGTTCAGGACTGGATGTTGCCCGCAGGCAGCAGGCGCATTACACCCTGAATGCAAGCAATGGTGAGATCCTTACTACGTATAACCAGTTTTATATGGGAATAGAGCGGGCGAACAATTGCATCTACTATATCCCCAGGATGAGTCAATACAACGAAGATGGCTTCTCGGGAGAATTAAAAAGAATGCATGGGGAAGCATTGGTGCTGCGGGCGCAGTATTATTTTGAATTGGTAAGAATATTCGGTGATATCCCTGAACAACGCGTTCCTACCGCGTTTATGGGTTCACCATTCCTGGGAAGAACTCATCGAGACAGTATCCTGACACATATTATTGCTGACCTGGACAGTGCAAAGACCTTACTGCCATGGCGTACCGAAGTGGCGCAGGATGAGCGCTTCACCAAAGGTACCGCAATGGCGCTGCGGGCGAGGCTGGCATTGACGAGAGGCGGATACGCATTGCGCGGAAATGGGCAGATAGAAAGAGCGCCTGACTACTTGGATTATTACCAGATCGCCAGGGCGGAATGTGATACCTTATTGAAAAGACGTGATCAGCATACGCTGGTGCAGGAATACAGATCCATTTTTAAAGACGTGATCAATGCACATAAACCCGTGGATCCGAAAGGTGAGTTGATGATGCAGGTGGCTACCGCGTTAGGCAATAGCGCGTCCGACAGCCGGATAGGTATCGCCAGTGGAACAAGGATGAATGGCGTGGGCGGTCCTTTCGGCCCGGCATTACCAACCTATTTCTACCTGTTCGATTCAACAGATGTACGCCGGGATGTAACGCTTGTTCCTTACCAGATCGTTCTCGATGTGTATGGAAGAGGCAATGCCAGTCATTCGATCTATGATGGAAAGTTCCGCCGCGACTGGGTGTCAAATCCCTCTTTCTATTTCAGCAGTGGTGTAACAACGGGTACGAACCCGGTTACTTTCACGCCGGCATCGAATGCTTCCCTCACAACCATGCAGCTTAACTGGCCGCTCATGCGTTTCTCCGATGTACTGCTGATGTTTGCGGAAGCAGATAATGAACTCCGCAACGGTCCGTCCGCGGAAGCCCAGGAAGCCTTCCGTGAAGTGAGCCTGCGTGCGCATGCTGGCAACGTATCGCTGGTGCCTGCGATACCAACCGATAAGGACGAGTTCTTTAAACTCCTGGTAAAAGAAAGGGCGCTTGAATTTGGTGGCGAAGGGATCCGGAAATATGATCTCATTCGCTGGAACCTGCTGGGTGTTGCACTTGCTGAAACAAAAGCGAACCTGGTAAGAATGGCGGCAGGTACTGCCATGCAGGCTTATTCCTATATGGCCGCACCTCCGGCTTATACACTTTCCGCAACCTTGCCCCGGTTCATGTATTTCTATGCAAGGGTGAATGGGGTGCAAAGCGGTGATATCTGGGCCAACTCATTCTATAAGGCATCACCAGCGAGTGGCAGCGGAATACGAGACAACACGATCACACCTGCTATTGCAGATATCACGTCGCCAAACTCCGGTGCGAATGTAAACAGGGTGGTATGGGTAGCAAATGCCGCCATCACTACCACGTTCGTGAATTTCTATGCATACGGCTTTCAATCTGGCAAGAGCGAATTGTATCCATTGCCACAGGCAGCGATGGAAGCGAATTATAATTTGCGGCCGCAAAACCCGGGATACTGATGAGCTGACGGGGATGTTAGGTCTGGGGGCGATGGCTGCTAACCGATGGCCGTTGGCCGGGGAAGTCGCTTGAATTGCGGATTGCTGATAAAGACGCAGCATAGTTTAGTTGTATGCCCTTCTTTCAGCCACCAGCTATCGGCCATCGGCCATTTCAATCAATATTCATTCATCTAAAAAATACAACTATGCAGTACTTGTTATGCTTGTTTTGCTTTTGTATGACCTTCCAGCAGGGAAGGGCCCAGTTGTTTTCGCAGTCGTTCAATAGTTCTGATAATATCAGTGACTATGTGAACGCCGTCAGTCCGTCCAGTGGGCAATTTACTTTTGCCGCTGCGGCCGGTGTAAACGGATCGATCCAGGTCAGCAATAAGAAGGTAAAGATGGTGCGGACAAATTGTACCGGGCCACACAACAGTTGCTTTGCAAGGAATGTGAACTTTGCGGCAACGGCTCCGGCAGTATTGAAGATGACGTTTAAGCTGAATGCTGTTTGTGGGATCACGAACCTGCCGTCTCCGCCTGCAGTGCTGGCCTTGTTCAATATCGGGAATGGATTCACCAATGATTATGCAACCAATAGCACTACTACGCATACACGTTTTGCCGTTTACACGGATAGTGCCGGCAGTGGTCGCTTCCGCATCTTGGATAACCATGTGCCGGCAAGTGCTACAGTGCAAAGTCCCTATTTTGTAGAGGAGCAGGTATTCACACTTATTACAAATAATTCCGGCGTATCTAAAACTTATACAGGACCTGATGGCAATAGTTATTCCCTTGCCAATGATAAATGGGATATGTGGGCAGGCACCTCGCGTTTTTTTTCCGGGGTGGCAGCGGCAGGGGCGGGCAATTCCCTGCAGAATTTCAAAATGCTTTTTTATTCGAATAGTGGTACGATCGTGATGGATGACCTCGTGTTTACGGCACTGCCGTGATGGTTGCGTGCTCTCACCTGGTTTTGGCAGATGGTTCCCGCAGCATGCGCAGATCTTATTCTTACGATTTTTGAAGTTGCATTTTGCTATTGTCGATGAACATATTTGCTTCCGCAGGTTCTACAGATAAATCACGGTTATTTGGCAGCGATCTGGGTAATCTGCGGGAACCAACGTTGTTCATTTCGCAAGAAACCTTCAATCACCTCTAACTTAAACGATGTTTCTATGTCATTGAAAATATACCTTCATCAACGGCCCTCCGTTTCCTTCATCATTCCACTCCTGGTGTTAACGGCAACCTGTATCAGCCTTCCATCACAGGCTCAGATCACCTTGACACCCAAATGTGCCTACGCCTATACAGACGGCGTTGGTGTGAATACCCATCTTCGTTATACGCATCTTCCATATTATACCGCTTTTGAAACGATCATCTATCCTAAATTAAAACAGCTTGGCATTAAACATGTCCGTGATAATTTTCCTCATCCCGGTTTTCTCGGCTCTGTAAGTGCAAGCCTGATGCGGCAGCGTTACCTGAAATTACATGACAGTTGCGGTATCAAGTACTCTTACCTGCTGGACAGCCGTCGTGTGCTCGATACTGCCCGGTTCATCAATTCCGCAGAATACCTTGAATTGTTTGATACCAATCCTGAACTGGTAAAAACAGTGCAGCATTTCGAAGGATTCAATGAACCTGACCGTACTGTAGCGGTATGGTTCCCTGCCAACTGGGTATCGCTTACGCACACGATACAGAAATCTCTTTGGGATAAAGCCCATAGCATGCCTGCATTAAGTCATGTTGCTATCATTAACGCGAGCCCTACCCATTTTGGTCCGTCGCCCTCTATGACAGATAGCTTTGCGGCACCGGTACCGCATATCAGCAATTATTTTGATTATGCGAATCTTCATCCATATGACCTAAGCGGTGGTGTCAACAGCATTTTCCCGGGGGCAAGGTATGATAAGGATCGGTCGTATTATGATACGATCGCAAAAGGAAAACCTTTTATCGTTACCGAAATGGGCTTTCCAACGGCAAGAGGCTTTAACAATCCTGCCGCCTGCACTTTTGGCGCTAACTCTTTTCATTATTCATCTGAACTGGCGGCTGGTAAATATTATTCTGTTGCATTCATGGAATTTTTCAGGAGGGGCGCGGAACGTGTGTATTCGTATGAATTCATTGATCAGAATACAGCAGAACAGGGTGATGTCGAAAAGAATTTCGGATTGTTACGCACGGACGGTTCAGAGAAGCCCGCGTTCACCGCTATAAAAAATACACTCACGATCCTCAGGGATACGATCCTGTCTTTTTCACCTGTGCCACTTTCCCTTACGATCAGCGGCGATACAGCGGGAGTTCGTTACAGCCTGTATCAGAAGAATAACGGACGCTATTATCTCGCGTTGTGGTTAGGTGTGGAGAAGGGGGCAAATTTTGATTACACTACATTTACCAATATAGACGTTCCTGCTCAAAATGTAAAAATTGAATTGCCTTACACCGCAGCGGCTCTCAATGTTTATCAGCCCTTGCTTTCTGATCTTCCCCAGCATAGCTACTCTTCCAGGGATTCGCTTACCGTGCAGGTTCCGGACAATCTTGTATTGCTGGAAATTGCAGGTCCCGGTGAAGAATCTCCTTTTACGCTGATAAACTTTGATGCAGCCAGAAATAACAGCGAAAATGTAGAATTGACTTGGGAAGCCGATCACGAAAATGCCAGCGGTGTGTATTTGCTTGAAACTTCAACAGACGGATCTTATTTCCAACCAATCGGTACACAGAACGCGAATGCGAAATCAGATCCCACCCGCAAACATCAGCTCAATTGGAAGGAGTCATCGTCAGCATTCTATCGGTTGCAGTACGTTGACGCAAGCGGCAGAACGATCTATAGCCGCGTAAGATGGGTTGAAGGACTGAAGACATTGCCATTGGTCACGCCCAATCCGTTCTCCCGTTCTTTTGTCATCCGGCTCGAAACGCCAGATAATATTTCTATCTATAATAGTGCAGGTGTGCTTATTAAGACCCAGGCCTTCCAGGCGGGCAGCCACCAGGTGGACCTGGGTGACAGGCCAACCGGTTTATATTACCTGCAAACTGGTAGTGGTAAAAGTATTAAGCTCGTAAAACTTTAACATCAAAAACGGGTCTGTCGCAGCGTCGCTTCATCCATGCTGCGACAGACCATCAGGAATCCGTCCGAAGCAAAACAAAACTTTATGGTAAATTTTAAATTGATGATCTCCTGTATGCTGGTTGTGATCATGTCATCGTATGGTTCTGCGTACGCACAAAACACGGTACAGCCGTATCCTTTACTAACGGGAGAAAAAAGTAAGTTGTTTACCGTAAAAGTGAATGGAAAGATCATCCCGGTGTCTTCCTATAAGGGCATTCATTACACCAGGTATGGTCAAAAGGGAAAAGCCCGGTTGGAAATCAGTTTTCAAACAATGGGTACAGTTAAGGTTAGTCCTCAGCATGGTTTTACGCCAACAAGGTCCGGGATCAGCATTGATCTGGAGAAGCCGGGTTACTATGTAGTGTCGGCAGGAGAAGCAGAGAAGCTGTTTATTCTAGCCGATACGCCCGATACGTTTACTGCGCAGGAGCAGAAGGATCTTGTACAGGTAGCTAAATTCAATGCGGATGCCAGCGGAAAGAAATTGACTACAAAAGAAATTCAGCGCGCGATCGATCAAACAGCGGCAGACGGCAAAATACTTTTCTTCGGTCCTGGTGTTTATAAAACCGGGACATTGACCATCGGCAGCAATGCGCGCATCTACCTGTCTGAAGGCTGCCTGATCGACGGATCGTTTGATACATCTCATTATGTGACGGATAAAGGATTTAAAGAAGCCAACAAGCTGAAGGACGGCAAAGCTTTTTCTGATAATGGAGAGCACATGACCTTCAGCCGGCTGATCCTCGTTGAGAATGCATCCAATGTAAAGATCTGGGGCAAAGGTATCATCAATGGGAATGGTGCCGAAGTACGGAAAACAGGTAAACCAGCCAACCTGATCCGCATCCGTAACAGCAGAAATGTTTTGATCGATGGTATTTGTTCATTCGATCCTGCTGCATGGAACACGCATATCCTGCACAGCGATAGTGTAACCATCCGCAATGTGAAGCTGATCAACGATCTGAATGTTCCCAATACAGATGGATTCGATCCTGATGCATCGAGGCATGTGCTGATACAAAATTGCTTTGCTTTTTGCAGTGATGATAATGTCGCCATTAAAACGAGCAACAACAGTAACCTCCTGCGTGATGCGGAGGATATAAGGATCGAAGGTTGCTTGTTCCTGACAAAAAAATCCGCACTTAAGGTGGGCACAGAAACCAAAGCTGCTGTGATGCGCGATATCGTTTTTCAAAATAACTATGTCGTGATGGCTGATCGCGGACTGGTGCTTTACTGTTATGACGGTGCCCGCTTCGAAAATGTGAAGTTCATCAACAACCACTTTGAGAATGGGTTTTCAGATTTTGAGAAGAAGGCCATCCATTTTGTTGTGAAAGAAAGGGACGGACGCGGTCAGATCAATAACGTGCTGATAAAGGATTGCTATTTCTCCCCTCAATTCCATAGCGCTATTGTTATGCTCGGTCTTGATAAAGAGCATATGATCGGGAACCTTGTTTTTGATAATATATCGATCCAGGGTAAAAAGGTGGCTGATGTCAAAGACCTGAATATTCAGCAGAATGAATTTGTTGGTAAGGTTGAACTGAAAAAATAATGAACGGTATGAAAAATTTCTTCCTGTTATTGTCGCTGTTGTTTTGGTCGGCACTCGCTCAGGCGCAGGACATTTATGATATTACGAAATACAAGGCCAAAGGCGATGGAAAGACCCTGAATACAAAGCTGATCCAGCGGGCAATTGATGACTGTTCTGCCAAAGGCGGTGGAACTGTTTGGGTGCCTGCGGGTACATTCATAACGGGTTGTATTTACCTGAAGAATAATGTCAATCTGTACCTGTCAAACGGGGCAGTGTTGAAAGCGACGCCTGAGCTTTCCGAATACGATCGCAAAACAATGGCATTGGTTTATGTGAAAGAAGCGTCCAATGTCTCGATCACCGGTATGGGAATGATCGATGGCAACGGGAAGAATTTCAAGTTTGTAGAAGAAGGCCCCGACCGGCCGTTTGTGGTTCTCGTTGAATCCAGCAGGCACGTGGTGATCCGGGATGTAAAGTTGTATCATGCAGCGCGGTGGACGCTGAAACTGTTTGACAGTGATCAGATCCAGGTAAGCGGTGTTACGATCTATTCTCATTCCAATCATAACAATGACGGTATTGATATCGATAGCCGGAATGTGACCATCTCAGATTGTATCATCGATAGTGATGATGACGGGATCTGTCTGAAAAGCGAGAATCCCAACAGGATCACAGAGAATGTCACTGTCACCAATTGCATCATTTCCTCCAATTGCAATTTCATTAAGATGGGAACAGGATCTTTCAGCGGGTTTAAAAATATTTCTATTACCAATTGTGTTTTGAAAGCGGCGGCGGAAACACCGTTCTGGAAATGGCACACGATCGTGACAGGAGTGGAAGATACGATCTCAGGCATCGCCGGCATCGCGCTCGAAGTGGTGGACGGCGGCATGATGGACCAGGTGGTGATCTCCAACATTACTATGACTGGCGTACAAACGCCGATCTTCCTGCGACTTGGTAAACGCAAAAATCCTGTCGGCTCACTGAGGAATGTATTGATCTCTAATATCACCGCTACGGCCAATAGTATGATCCCATCCATTATTGCAGCGGTGCCTGGTTTCCAGATCGAGAATGTAACCTTCAGGGACATGATCCTTCGGCACAAAGGCGGAGGTACAGCAGAAGATGTGAGTCGTGTAGTGCCAGAGAATGAAGCAAAGTACCCGGAGAACAGGATGTTTGGTCACAGTTTACCCGCTTATGGATTGTATGTAAGACATGCAAAGAATATCACGCTGGAAAATATCCAGTTCACACTTGCATCGGGTGATGCACGTCCTGCTATATGGCTCGAAGATGTGAACGGCGTATATATCAATAATTTTTCCCCGGGAATGGGAGCGAAGCCATCCACCAGGATCAGGCAGGTGGATGTGAAAGATTTCTTTTACCAAAATTTACGCGAACAGTGATGAGAAATACTATCGTCTTGATCTTTTGCTGCATCATGATGAACACTTTCGCGCAGCGATCTGTATACACCAGTTTTGCCAACCCAATGATCGGTACCGATGGTACGGGGCATACTTTTCCTGGTGCGACTGTTCCTTTCGGATTGGTACAGCTTAGTCCTGAAACGGGCTTTGTTGGATGGGATTATTGCTCCGGTTACCGCTACACAGATACCCGGATCTTCGGTTTTTCACATACACATTTAAGCGGCACCGGTGCAAAAGACCTGGGAGATATACTGGTGATGCCGTTCACCGGTAAGCTGGCAGATACAGCCGTCAGCTCTTTCCGTCACAGCACGGAGAAAGCTTCCCCAGGTTATTATGCTGTTGAGCTGGATGATTACAGGATCAATGCGCAACTGACGGCGACCGCTCATACAGGTTTTCATGAGTATGCTTACCCGCGTGCGGAACAGGCAGGCATTGTGATCAATTTGAAATCCGCATTGGTCAATAAAGCCTCGGAACTGGAAACGCATGTGCTGGAAAGCCATATTGAGATTAAAGACAACAATACACTGACCGGTTATACGATCACCAAAGGCTGGGCAGGAACACAGCATGTATACTTTGTGATCAAACTGCAACAAGCCATACAATCCCATCAATGGTTGTCTGATTCCACGGCATCGAGAAATCATATCCTGGCAGTGTTCTTTGACGCGAAGCAGCCATTTACACAAAGAATAAAAGTGGCTATCTCTACAGTTAGTATAGAGAACGCGATCGGGAACCTTCATGCAGAACTTGCTCACTGGGATTTTCAGCGCACAAGAAAAGAAGCGGACGCCCTGTGGGAATCCAGGTTGAATAAGATCCGGATAGAAGGTACACCGGAAGAAAAGGAGATCTTTTATTCATCGATGTATCATTCATTTATTGCGCCGAATAATATCGCCGATGTGAATGGCCAGTATCGGGGTGCAGACAATAAAGTGTACCAGGCAAAGGACAACGTTTATTATTCCACCTTATCGTTATGGGATACTTATCGCGCATTGAACCCGCTTTACACGATCATTCTTCCGGAAGAAACAAAAAACATTGTGTCCTCTATGCTGGCACATCAAAAAGTGCAGGGTTATTTACCGATCTGGACATTATGGGGGCATGAGAACTATTGCATGATCGGCAATCATGCCATTCCCGCCATTGCTGAAGCGTATGTAAAAGGGATTTGTAAGGACAATGTACAGGAAGCATTTGAAGCTGCAAGGATCAGTTCCACTGTTGATCACAAAGGTTCTGACTGGACAAACTACCTGAAGTATGGTTACTTTCCCTCTGATATCATTACAAGAGAAGCGGTATCGAAAACAATGGAAAGCAGTTATGATGACTATGCCGTTGCCCAGCTGGCTGAACTGGCAGGCAGAAATGCAGCGCGTGATAGTTTTACCAGGCGATCAGCATCGTATAAAAATCTGTTTGATCCGGTAACACGATTTATGCGGGGCAAAACAGCAGCGGGTGATTGGGTAACACCCTTCGATCCTTTCAAGCTGTCGCATGCAGGATCTGGTGGAGGGGATTACACGGAAGGCAATGCCTGGCAATACACCTGGCATGTGCAGCACGACGTGCCCGGCCTTGTGGCATTAATGGGAGGAAAAGAACAATTCAACAAAAAATTGGATTCCCTGTTTGAGCAGGAGTCGCATGTGTATGGTGATGGCCTCACACTGGATGTTACGGGTTTAATAGGCCAGTATGCGCATGGCAATGAACCCTGCCATCACGTGGCCTACTTATATACCTTGTCGGGACAACCCTGGAAAGCGGCGGACAGGATCTCGGAGATCATCCCATCGTTTTACAGCAACAAACCGGGTGGATTAAGTGGCAATGACGATTGCGGGCAAATGAGCGCGTGGTATATCTTCAGTGCAGTAGGATTCTACCCGGTCGACCCTGTCTCCGCCACCTATGTGTTTGGAAAACCACTGCATAAAAAAGCAACCATCCAGGTTGGAGAGAAAATATTTGTGGTAAATGCAAAAGACCTTAGTCCGGCTAATAAATACATTCAGCAGGTATTGTTGAATGGTAAGCCTTATTATGACTCCCATATCCGTCACGCGGATATTGTCAAAGGCGGTGAACTGACTTTTATAATGGGTAAAAACCCTGTTGATTTTTCAAAACAATAATGATATGAAAAGAATTGTAATTGTTGCGTCGTTTTTAGCGATCATTTGCACGGCATTCCGCCAGGAACATCCAAAGAAATTGCTTTTGCTGGGAGATAGTATTTCCATGCAATACAGTCCATTCCTGGAGAAAATGATCAAAGGTTCGTACGCTATTATACGTAAGCAGGATGATGGTGAGGGCATGCAGAATCTTGATATCCCAAAAGGTTCCAATATTGGCAACTCCCGGATGGCACTCAGTTATATCCGTTATAAGCTGGCGGATGAAAGATTCAAGCCCGACCTGCTCACGCTCAATTGTGGCTTGCACGATATCAAGCGGGATACTGCAACCGGTGTGATCGCGATCGACTCTGCTGAATACAGGAAGAACCTGAAAGAGATTGTATCGATCGTTCAGAAAAGAAAGATACCGATGATCTGGATCAGGAGTACGGAAGTGGTTGATTCGATTCACCGGAAGAACAAAGCATTTACGCGCCTGGCAACGGATCTGGTAAAGTATAATGCTATCGCTGATGATGTATTCAGGAATGCGAAGGTCAATATCATAGATCTCTACACTTTTACCAAAAGCATGGGCGGCAGCCGGTTTGTAGATCACGTGCATTACAATGACGAAACGAAGGCGTTGCAGGCGGCATACATTGCCGGTTTTTTACAGGACTGGCGCGCTGATAAAACCGGTCAATAAGATCGGTCTGTGAGGCGGGTAATTGGTCATTGCGGTCTGTGATCCTTAAATAAAAATGTTGAAAATCTATTACAGTGAACACTGTAGTATGTCTTAAATGACAAGCAATTCAAAGCCCGCCGTTTCTACGGCGGACTTTTTTTCTGTCGATATTCCTGAGCAGAGGCAACTAAGTAGCGCAACCAACATCATCAACGCACTGTTGATCTCACTGGCGGGATAGGTTGAATGTACCGCCACCACTTGCAGCAGATCCACTGCCGTATGAACCTTCCATTGTGGTGCCGTCACTCGAAGCAGTAGTGGAGAAACTACCCGTGATGGTTCCGGTGAAATAGGTGTAGCTGGTGGTGATGGTACTTCCGTTGACTTGATACGTGCCTTCGGCTTTCGGGCCTGTACTCGTATCGCTCGACTGTGAGTAGACTCTTATAGTTCCGTTGGGCCTGAATAATACCGCATAAGGCTGGCTTGGTGTTAGCGATCCGGTGGCATATAAGCCTTTCCAGTAGCCGGCAGGCTCCTCATTTTCTTCTTTATCTTTTTTACAGGCGCTTAATAGAACCACGAACAACGCGATACAGGAAAGCCATTTTTTGCTTTTTGCGGAGATCATAATGATGAGTTTTTGTACTATCGCCCGGAAAAAGAAATAGTCATCATTATTTAGAAAATAATTTTTTGCCAGGAAACATAAACGAAGTGACCTTAGTATTCGTCCCAGTCAGTATTGCGATTTATGACCGGATTTTCTTTACTATCTATTTCCTTCAATCTTGTAGCGGCAGCGCTATGTCCAAGATTTGCGGCAGCACGATACCAACTTTTGGCGCTGATCATATCTTTGGCAACGCCATAACCGTTTTCATAGATCAGGCCTTTGAAATACATGCAGGATGGATTCTTTAACTCCGCCCCTTTATTAAATAATTGCAGCGCTTTTTGATACTCCTTATTCAAATAGTGAATGCGGCCTAATGAAGACATACCCCAGGAGTAATTCTTATCCACGGCTTGCTGATACCAGTATATGGCACTATCCATGCGGTTCAGTTTTGACTCGTACAGGTCTCCCATTTGCCAAAGGGCATCCTTATCTCCGAGACTTACCGCTTTTTTATAATAATACATTGCAGCACTGGCATCGTACGGAACTACTTCGCCATTTTTATATAATGATCCTAATGCGTTGATGGCGGGGAAGTAGTTGCTGTCCGCTGCCTGCTTATACCAGTCAATGGCCGTGTTCACATTTCTCTTCACTGCTATGCCCTCCAGGTATGCAAGTCCAACCCTGTACATCCCACCCGGCGATCTCTGGTCGGCCGCTTTCTTATACCATTGCAAACCTTTCTTTTCATCTTTACGAACGCCATGGCCGTAGTAATGCATGATCCCGATATTCAGGATGCCGGTCATTTGCCCCTTGTCTGCACCCTGTTTAAAATAGTCCATCGCCTTCGTAAGATCCTTTGGCACATTGTTTCCTGAAAAGTATGCGAAGCCAAGGTCTACCAGTGCGGAGGCATCACCTTTTTCCGCGAGCAACTGTATTTTACGGAACCGGACTTTTTCAACCTGTTCCGGAGAGGAAACGAATGCAAAAGACACCTGCCTTGGGAACAGGCCTTCGGAATAATAATTGAGACTGACCTTGAATGGAAGTGAATCACTAAACCATTCATACTTCAGACTTTTCTTATCAGCATACACATTTTTCTCTGCATCTTTATTGAATACAGTATTCAAGGTTCCAGCAATACGGTGAAAGAAATCCTCTGCCGATTTTTCATTGTCGGGGAAATACTTTGTTGCTTCGTATTTCAGCTGATCCCTGTATGCCCAGAAGTTATTATAGATCGTGTGTTTTTCTGTTTTACCATTGGTGAACTCTTCCAGCAGTAATGTGGGTTTGAATTCAGTGGAGTCATTTTCTTTAGCGAAACGGGATAATTTCCTGAATCGTGAATCCAGATTTTCTGATAAGGTTTTGATCAGGGTGGCATAAGAAACAGTTGCGGTCTGATTTACCGGCATTCCTTCCCTGATAAGGTAGTTACATTCTTTTTTAGTGACACGGATATTGGTGTAATAATACGGTTTGCCTAACAACACCTGCATCTTCCCCCAAATAACAAATGTATTTTGATATATTTTACTGGCTGCGGTAGTTCTGCTGACCCAGGTATAGGAAGGTTGACCGTCTGACACTTTGTATTCAACGGTAAAAGCTTGCGGGGCGATATGGGTTTGAGCGAGCGATGCAAAGAAATTGAAGTAAGCTCGTGACTTTGCAGAGTCTTCCAGCGGCGCTTCCATTTGGTATTCGAATGTGGTGGCTCCGCTAAAATCGATCGTATGCGAGGCGCCGGGAATGATGGCCAGCTTAGTGGCATATTTGCCGTTTTGTCCACCTTCGAAGAGAATCGACGGGTCTGTATTCCCGTAGAGGGTAGATAGCTTGCTGAGTACGGTTTTGAAGTTTGCTTCGAGTTCTTTTACGTAGTCGTCCTGCGCTGAAGCAGTATTCGATAGGGTGGTGAGAACAAAAAGGCAAATGGTGGCAAGAAGGTGGCGGTTCATGCGGCAAAGATATAAGGATATTGAAATGATGAAATACCCTTTTTACGGTATGCCAGCCTGCAACCCCGCTGGATTGTATTTTTCGCCGATGCCCGTTCATCATGCTTATCCAACACTTTATCGGGATCACCGCCAGGTATCTGCGTTCAGCGGGCTGGCAATGCAATGCCGGATCCGGAAACTTAGCTGCAGCATCCGGTTGAGAAATCGGGAGAATATTCTGCACGATCAGGAAGAAGAGGAAAGCGGGATTTATCTTGGGACGGGAACGTTGATCCTTAACCACCTGCTATCCCATACTTTCTTGTCGAAACATTTATACTATCTTGCCAGCTTGTTATGATAGATCTACCCCATATAGAGAACCAGGTTCAGTATGTTACAAATTTCCGGGACTTCGTTGATACACCATTTACCGGGATGATCAATGCAATCTGCTGGAGGCGGACACTAAACGGTGATTTTGCTGAGATTGCCGGAAAGGTTGCGCTAACCGGCAATATCACGACAGTCGAACCGGAAGAGCTTGGCAAACTTCAGTTGCGTGAACAGGGGCATCTTGCCCGGGAGATCCTTTTAAATGATTTCAGGCTGTTAAAAGCGCATGGTGCATCGCCAACATTGAATGTGATCAGCCAATATGAACGGGATGATGACAACCCCGTTTTTCCCACCGATGTGTATTCTTTTCATGTTGATCGATCTCCTGTTCCAACCGATACCTTTCTATGCACTTACTATGGAGCGGCAAGTGAAATATTGCCAAATGCACAAGGCAAAAAGAAAGTGCTTATTCCGGAAATACGTGCTGAATTGAAAAAACTGTACGACGGAGCAGATGAAGGGTTTGACTCCTTCTTGACTGAAAATTTCTATGATCTCCATTATCAGGCGGCAACCGATGCACGTCCGATCAACCTGGGCATCGGCCACTTGTGGCGGTTAGCGATTGATCACCCGGAAAGCAAGGTGCCTCCCTGTCTTCACCGCGCGCCAAAAGAAACATCCGGGCAGAACAGGTTGCTCATGATCTGTTGACTGAAAGCTGCTACCAGCAAGGCGGATAAATTACCAACTGTTCTCGCGTATGATCGCCTAATCCACTTCAGTTCTATTGCACGATCAACGATCATTGCCCGGCTGCGTCCTTCTTCAATCCGGCAACATAAGACGAAGGCGATTCTCCAAACTGCTTATGAAAATCTCTGGAGAAATTACTGTTCACACTATAGCCCACCATGCCAGCCACTTCATTGATCTTATATTCTCCGCTGGCAAGCAACTCCGCAGCCTGTTTCAATCTTGATATATTGATCAGCTCATTAGGTGTAAGATCTGATATGCCCTTTATTTTCCGGTAAAAACTTGTTCTGCTCATGTTCATCATGCGTGATAACTTATCAACGTCAAGATCCATGTCAGTGATATTAGCCTGGATCACCCGGTTCAATTCGTCCAGGAAGTTCTTGTCAGCTTTGGAAGAGACCATGCCTTTGAGATGTGCGAGTGGTGACTTGGCAAAGTATTCGCGGATGATCTGCCGGTTGGCCAGCAGGTTATTGATCTGCGCTTGCAGGTGTTCGAGATCGAAAGGTTTTTCAATATACGCATCTGCGCCTACTTCAAGCCCTTCGATCTTTGAGTGAAGTGTGTTGCGTGCTGTAAGGAGAATGATCGGGATATGACTGTACTGGATGTCGGTCTTCATCCGTTTGCATAACTCTATGCCATCCATTACCGGCATCATGATATCACTGATCACCAGCGCGATGTTTTCTTTGGTGAGTACTTCGAGAGCCTCTTCACCGTTATGCGCGCGATATATGGTGAACTGCTGACTTAACTCACGCTGTATGAATTGGAGGATCTCTTTATTGTCTTCAACGATCAGCAGCGGCGTTCTGCTCATATCCTGTTCTCCCGCTTCTGCGGATTCTTTGCTGGCAACTGTTTCATAGGTTTCGTATTCCTGCAGGTTGATCTCATTCTCCTGGTGAATGGGCACCGACAACTGGAAAATGTTCATATCATTCTGGGGGTCTTTAAGCTCAAGCACTCCCTTGTGCAATTCTGCGAGTGAGCGCGCCAGTGGCAGGCCAATTCCTGTGCCGGCCTGCCTGGATGTTTCTTTCAAACGATAGAACGGTTCAAATACTTTCTGCCGGTGTTCGATGGGGATGATGAACCCGTCATTGCGGATCTCGATATGAAAAACCTTGTCTTCGCTGTTAAACGACAGGAGACGTATGGAAACAGTACTGTCTGCATACTTGATGGCATTATTGACCAGGTTGCCGAGTATCTTCCTGAAGGCTTCCGGATCTATCGATGCCTGCAATGGCATCCGTGGAAGTTCCAGGCGAAAAACCAGTTCCTTCTGTTCGGCAGCCGGCTTGAAAGCGGTATACATTTCTTTCAACAGCTCTGAAATATTGGTCCAGAGAAAATTCAGGCTGAAGTTATTGGCTTCCGCCTTGCGGAAGTCGAGCAATTGATCGGTCAGGTCGATCAGCCGGTTTGTATTTTTTTTCATCATGGTCAGGCTTTCTGAGAGTGAAGGATTGTCTTTTTCCTTTTGCAGTAATTTATCGAGCGGCAGTTTGATTAGTGTGAGCGGTGTCCGGATCTCATGTGCCACATTGGTGAAGAATTCGATCTTGGCATTATAGATCTCGCGTTCTTTTTCGATCTCCAGTACTTCGATCTTTCGTTTGTTTTTTTCTTTGATGGCCATGTGATAGTAACGAAGGATGGTCCAGAGTACGACGCCGATCACGGCAGCATACAATGCGTAGGCCCAGGGGCTGGCCCACCAGGGCGGATGCACACGGATGTGTAAGACGGTTTCCTGCTGGTTCCAAACGGCGCCACTGCCGCTGCCTTTTACCCGGAAAGTATAGTTGCCCGGCGGCAATTTGGTATAGAAGATGCGGCGGTTATTCTTCAGGGTTGTCCACTCCTTGTCAAACCCCTCCATAAAATAGGCGTACTCATTTGCTTCAGGAGTTACATAGCTGAGTGCCGCAATTTCAAAGCTCAGTGAAGAGCTATCGTAAGGCAGTTGAAGTCTGCCCGCATACATGATGGATTGAGCCAGCGGCGAACCCGGCTTCAGCGCCTGCATGTCCTTATTGTTGATCTGTAAACCTGTGATGTAAACAGGCGGAATGAACGATTCTTTTCCAAACGCACCAGGGTTGAAACTGATCATGCCCTTTACTGTACCAAAATAGAAAGTGCCGTCATGGCTTTTGAAGCCGGAGTTATAGTTGAACTGTTCACTGAGCAAACCGTTGACGGTAGCATATATCTTGGTATCGCCGGTCACCGGATCGAGGCATAACAATCCCTTTGAAGTGGACACCCACATCAGGCCCTCTGCATCTTCCAGTACGCGGAATACCTGCTTTTCCGCAAGCCCATTGCTGTTGAACGGTTGTATCTGTCGTGTCTTCCGGTCATACCTGTGCAACCCGGCTTCTGTGCTGAACCACAGATTGCCCTTACTGTCTTCATAGATATTGTTTACATAGTTATTGGAAAGACTACCGGTATTCCCGGGTTGATGCGTGATCCTGCCCTGACCGGTTTTGACTCCCTTATAGAATACGCCGTTACCATAGCTGCCTACCCAAAGTGTTTTGTCTTTGTCTTCATGAATGCTCTGGATCTGCATGGTGAAGAAGCTATCCCGCTCGAACCGATCTGCTGAACGGTTATACCGGAACATGCCATTCCAGGTACCGACCAGTATTTCATTTGCAGAAGTTTTATACAGACTGACAATAAAGTTGCCCTGCAGGCTTCCGTCTGCGGTGGAGTAATTGCGGACCACCTTTCCTGAGCGGATATCCAGGCGATCGAGCCCGTGTTCATAAGTGCCGACCCATAGCTGGTCGCCGTCGGCGAGTATGCCATGCAGGTTCTGATAGGAGATAGAACCTGGCGCTTTTCCCGGAAGATAAGAAGTGATCCGGCCTGTCTTCGGATCAAGTTTGTTCAGCCCCGCATCTTCTGTTCCTATCCAGATATGTCCGTACTGGTCTTCACATATTTCATGCACAAGGTTTCCACTGATGCCATTACTTCCTTTATAAGGAAAATATTTCCGGAAGCGGTTAAGTTGCGAAGAATAATAATTGATGCCGCCAAAGAAACTACCGATCCAGGTGCCGCCTTCCTGATCTTTATAAAAAGAATAAATGACATTGTCTGTGATAGAGTAGGGGTTGCTGTATTCCTTTTGCAGAAGCTGGTAATGTCCGGATCCCAGGTTTACAATATGAATACCGGTTTCCGTACCGATCCAGAATTCATCCTGCTGTTGCTGAACGATCTTATGCACCTGTATGCGGCCGGCCCCGGGAAGAACATCGGTCAGCGTATTCCTTTTTAAATTAAACAGCAGCACTTTGTGCATCGTGCCTACGAGCAGCGTTGTATCGCTTACCGGATGAATATCCTGGATAAACCCGAGCGGTTTTTTATAAATGCCGGCGACGTCAAAGGATTGAAAAGAGGAACTTGCTTTATCGAATTTCTTCAGCACGCCGTAATTGGTCGCGATCCATGGATCGCCGTTGGCAGCCATGCTAAGTGCGATCACGCGTGTACTGTCTGTTGAAAAAGTGCTCAGTTGCGAGGTCTTTGTATCGTACCGCGACAAAGTAAAATTGTTCACGATCCAGATATTCCCTGCATCGTCACGGTTGATATACCTCGTTTCCCCGGGAGGAAGCAACGGGAAAGAGCTGAACTGTTCTGTCCGGGGATCGTAGAGGTAAGCGCCTTTATAGGTGCCGATCCATAATTTTTCGTTTTCATCTTCGCAAAGGCTGAGGACAGAATTACTGCCAAGGCTGAAGCTATCTTTCGGATCATTCCGGAAGATCCTGAACGCATTGCCATCAAACCTGTTCAGTCCGTTGCGCGTGCCAAACCACATGAACCCTTTTTTATCCTGCAGGATGCTGGTGATGGTATTGCTGGAAAGTCCGTTGGTGACCTGATAGTTCTTGAAATAGTAATCCTGTGCCTGCGAGGTGAAAGCAATGATGGTAGAAAAGAATAATATGGCAAACGCATTTTTCAAACAAATCTTATTCCGTTTTTTCTGGCGTAAGAGGAG
>JBEVKW010000260.1:0-34612 GCA_040509495.1 Chitinophagaceae bacterium
AAACACCCGTCATCAGCTTTAGCCCGGTCGTATTACCAGTTGCCGGCCGTCATGTAGACCTTGAAATGAAAGTTTCTGCTCCCGCGAGTGGAAACAACCTGCCGGTCATTATTCTTTCGCATGGGCATGGCCCCTCTAACTTTCTATCTTCGTACAGAGGATATGCGCCCATGGCAGATTTTTTTGCGGCAAGAGGCTTTGTTGTAATTCAACCTACTCATCAAAATTCCAAAGCACTCGGGCTTACCTCTACCCTTCCCGAAGCACCTTTGTTCTGGAGCTCGCGGCCGGCAGACATCACATTTATCCTGGATCATTTGGACGAAATTATCTCCACAGTACCAGGATTAACCGGAAGAGTTGATAAAGCAAATGTTGCTGCTATCGGCCATTCCATGGGCGGCCAGACCGTAGCCATGCTGGCTGGCATGGAAGTAACTGACCCCGCAACAGGTAAAATAGTGAATGCCGCGGAACCGAGATTGAAAGCCCGTGTGCTCATTGGCGCGTCTGGTGGACCTGAAGGATTTAATGGAGCCGCGCGACAGCACTATCCTGTATTGGCGGCCGGCAATTTCAGCACCATGACTTTGTCAGCACTCATTGTGAATGGAGACCAGGACAAAAACCTTATGTTCTCTGATGTGGACAATTGGCGTGCTGATGCTTATTATCAGAGTCCTGGCCCGAAAGACCTGCTGACCGTGTTTGGCGCTGAACACATCTTTGGAGGCATATCAGGCTTTGATGCGCGCGAGACGAGTGATGAAAATCCGGAGCGTGTTGCTTTTGTATGTGAAAGCATTCTTGCGTACATTAGGAGTACGTTCGATCCAGCCGACTCAAGTTGGGAACATGCAAAGAAAAGCCTTAATGGCGTACAGGGTGCGTTAGGCAGTATTGAAAGCAAAGTATAAACAGACAATATGAAGGATGAAATGTCTAACCACAGATTCAATTCTTTATCAAGGTTGCATAAGGCGCTGGACATACCGGCACCTATGCACCCGTTGGTAAGTTTAATAAATAATGCCGAAGGAACGGTTCCGCTGGAAAAGCTCCCCATTCCACACATCTTAAATTTTTACAAGATCTCCTATAAGATGAACTTCCAGGGAAAGTTCAAGTATGGGCAGCATTATTACGATTTCGAAGAAGGAGGAATGTTTTTGTTTCGCCGAATCAAATCACAGGAGGCCACGCACCAATAGGTGATCAATCTGGTTATACTTTACTTTTTCACCCGGATTTTTTACTGGGTTACGAACTCGCTAAAAAAATTAAATCGTATGGCTTTTTTTCTTATTCGGCCAATGAAGCATTGCACTTATCGGAAAAAGAAAAAGCAATGATCATTTCCGTTTTTCAAAGTATTGAAGAAGAATTAAAAGACAGGATTGATAATTTCAGCCAGGATGTTGTTATCTCCCAGATTGAGTTGCTGCTGAATTATGCCAACCGGTTCTACAGCCGGCAATTCATCACCCGTAAGGCGGTAAGCAGCGATCTGCTCCAACGGGTAGAAGATATTTTACGCGCTTACTTCCAGTCACCACAAAAGCGGGGGCTTCCAACTGTCCAATTTCTTTCTGCCCAATTAAACCTCAGTGCAAGTTATTTAAGCGATATGCTGCGATCACATACCGGGCAAAATGCACAACAGCACATTCATAGCCACCTGATTGAAAAAGCAAAGGAACAGTTATCGACAAGCCAGGCTTCGATAAGCGAGATTGCCTACGAGCTAGGATTTGAACATCCCCCCTCCTTTAGTAAACTATTTAAACTTAAAACAAATATGTCGCCGCTGGATTTCAGGCGTTCTTTCAATTAAAGCGCGACCGGGTATGGGGTAAAATTGTCCTTAAGCTTAATTACAACTCATAGCATTTATGGAGAATGATGTCTTTGCCTTCATTTTGTATCATTGTCAGGATGAGCCGGAATTTCATATCTCTCTGCGAAGAAATCAGCTTGTATCCTCCAAATAAAACTTAAGGACAAAAAATGTCCGGGCAGACGTTGTTGTCGTTATATTGCAGTTGGTCAAAGAAAGAACTATCCGGCAGTATCCTTGTTGTACAATCCGGCTAAGGAGTTCATACACTAACAGAAAGCTACCAACGCTAGTCACCGGGCAATAAAATCATAACAATGAAAACATTTAAAAAGTATATACTCTTACCAGCACCTCCGGAAGAAGTTTATTTAGGTTTGACAAAAGCGCAAAGCATCAAACTTTGGACTGGTGCTGAAGTAGAGTTTGAAGAAGAAGCAGGAACTGAATTTTCGTTTTGGGATGGCGATATTGTAGGTAAGAACCTGGAATTTGAACCAGGAAAGAAAATTGTACAGCAATGGTATTTTGGCGAAGACAATGAACCGTCGATCGTAACTATCAAATTACATCCGGACAAAAAGGGTACGTCCTTAGAGTTTGTGCAGACTAATATTCCTGAAGAAGAGTATAAAGAATTTACGGAAGGAATTACGGAATATTATCTTGGCGGTTTAGCCGATTTTTTTGAGGAAGAGGGATTTTGAGTCGTTTCGATCAAGCTTACTGAATACTTACACACGTTGCCACATCCGTACATCCGTATGCAATAAGATAAAAGAACGTGAAAGTACATCTCCTATAAGTAAAGCCATCTGGCTCACATCACATTTTGGGATCCTTCCAGCTACAATAAAGATAGATACGGAGGAATGAAAAACTTCAACAACGACAAAATCATTGTCAATGTAAACCGGCACTTTTTTGAGGATATGTCAACCCGCCATCAAACGTTGTTAACCGCCGGGTGCAGAATCCTGTTACGGAGAAGCCACCCGAAAACCCTTCAACATAAACCCATTGTTACCCATTGAGCGGAGGCCTTGGTTCCATCGATTGCGTTTCGTATCTAATTACCTTATTCATCTTTGTTTGCTTCAACCAGTTTTTGCATACTGGAATTTAGTCCGGAAAGTTTTGCTCCTAAACTTGCAAAAAATTCAGTATCCGCATTCTCTACTTTAGTAAGTGCAGTTTGTAAAATCTTCCGTCCGTCAGGGGTTAGTTTTACAATTTTCGCTCTGGTGTCGGTGTTGTGCTCTTGTCGTGCAATAAATCCTTTCTCTTCCAGCGTTCGCAATACTTTTGATACCATCATCCTGTCGGCATTACTTTGGTTGGCAATATCAACCTGGGTAACTGCGTTACTTTTTTTTGACAGCCAGCCTAACGCAGCCAACAATACAAATTGTGTTTGCGTTAGGTCCAACGGATCTAAAACTTTTTTAAGTTTTCTTTGCCATAGCATGGTGACTTGTCCTAACAAATAACCCGGGCTATCGTTCGGACTTTTAAAATGGAATTCAATTTCTTTTGACATAAAGATGTTAAAGCATAGGTGATAACTAAATGTAAGGCGTATTTTTTTATTTCAGCAGTTCAAATCCCGCGATTACCCAGCATTTTCTTTCGCGTCCCGCAATCAATAGATTATTTTGTTTCCAAAAAAGTAAGCTTATATCCATCAAGGTCTTTTACGTGGAATGCTCTGCCAAAAGGCGTCTCTATTATTGCACCTGCGGTAGTAAGTCCATTCGCAATGAATTTCATTTTCAATTCTTCAACATTTTCGCTAACGGCAAACCAAAGAGCTACACCAATTCCCAAATCCTTTTCGTCTATTGGTTCAAGGGGGGTGCGGATTGCAAAGCTTGCCTGTCCTTGATTGTACTTAAAAATACAGGCTTGCGGGTTAGTGTTACCAATTTCAAATCCTAACTTTTGAGTATAGAAGTCTTTTGATGCTTCCAGGTTTTTCACTTGTAAGGATGCAAATGTCAATTGTTTCATCTTTCAGTATTTTATTGTTGTCACAAATATAGTATACGCGACAACAATAAATATGGTTTTGAAGAATTATTTTGTATATAAAGTATCTGGACCGGTAATGATAACGTGATAAAACATTCTCGCCATGTATAGTGCGGCAAAAAGTGGTCACGTTTTTTGCTCAAAACAGGCCTCCCGTCTTCATCATCAGGCATATCATCTCAGCCGTCGGTACGTTCGGTTTTCATAAAACCGGTGATAACAGGCAAATCAATCAATGATGAGATCTACACCATTATCTTTCAATTTTTGAAGATTCGTTTTCATTGCCTGAACCTGTTCAGGGGAATGGCTTTGCCATGCCGTCACTTCTCCAATGACCTTGAACGGGTGTACTGATCGATAAGACATTGTCGGATTTCCCGGGAATTTCTTATCTGTTACGTTAGGATCATCTTCTATCTGGCCGGTCGCTTCTACCAGGTAGATTCTTTCCCGCCCTTCACCCAAAGCCAGTTCCGCGCCCCAAATGGCAGCAGTCAGCGTCGAGGCTACATATACATGGCTAAGTTCTCTATCGGTATAATTGCACGGGAAGCCAGGCCTTATTTCATCGCCCATCTTCAGATCTGCTTTGGTGCCGTGAAAGAATGTCTGTGAAAAGGGATTGTGAGCGACGCTGCTCAGGTGCTGAGCCTTGCCATTCTCATTTGGGTTTTGTGTAGACATCGTGTTGAATTAAGAGAATGCTTACTAAATTAAAGACCTGAAGGTAGAATGAAAAAAAAACTTATTTCCCGGGGCATTTTAATGATAATGGACTATCCCGAAGGACCTGTATTAAAAAATGGCCCAAGCATTACACAGCATCCACTTGATGACAGTGTAAAGACGTTAATTTGTTTTAATATGCTTGTAAGTACAATTTGCTATCGCAGCATATAAAAAAAATTTGCAAAGAATTGTAGTAATATTTGGCATTCCCCCTGTGCTTTTCACCATCCTAAATCGTGGTAGTCTGATTTTTAATCGATAAGCAAACATCTTTCATGGAAAGGATCAATTCATCCACGTGGTACCCTGATAACAGCATTTCCAATTAAAATCCTCCAGCCAGCAACAAATTAACCAACCCCACACATAAATTCCCTGATTTACATACAACCTTCAGGGATTTGCATACAGCAGAACAGTCCATTCCCACCGACCTTTGGGCTCTAAAAACAATATATGATCACAGAAAAAGTTAAACTGGGCAGTGAAGGGCTGATCGTCCCGCCAATCGGTCTGGGTTGCATGGGTATGACAGGTTTCGAAGAGGCTAATATGTATGGGCGGGCAGATGAAGGGGAAGCAATCGCCACCATTCACCGTTCCCTTGAGCTGGGCGGAAATTTTTTAGACACAGCCGATCTGTACGGTCCGCTCAAGAATGAGCAGTTGATCGCAAAGGCAATGAGTGGCAATCGCAACAAATACATTGTTGCTACGAAATTCGGCTGGGAAATCGACGATAACAATAAGGTCACCTGGGCTATTAATGGCCGGAAAGACTATGCAAGAAAAGCACTGGAGCGCTCTTTGAAAAATCTCAACACAGATTATGTTGATCTGTATTACCTGCATCGTCTTGATAAGACGACGCCAATAGAAGAAACCGTTCAGGCAATGAGTGAATTTGTGAAGGAAGGGAAGGTCCGCTATCTGGGCCTTTCAGAAGTGTCGTCCGAAACGGTCAGAAAAGCACATGCTATCCATCCGATCACAGCGGTGCAAAGTGAATATTCATTGTTTGAGCGGACTGTTGAAGAGCGGGGAGTATTGCAGACGCTGAAAGAACTTGGGATCGGATTTGTAGCGTATTCTCCCCTGGGCAGGGGCTTCTTATCCGGTGATATCCGCCGGATCGATGATTTGCCGGAGAATGATTTCCGGAGAGGCATCCCTCGCTTCCAGGAAGCGCATTTTCATAAAAATATTGAGCTGGTGGAAGCAATCGAGGCAATGGCCGCCGAGAAAAATATCACTCCGTCACAACTGGCACTGGCATGGATCCTACATAAAGGTATTTTGCCGATTCCTGGCACCAAAAGGAGAAAATATGTGGAGCAGAATATAGCCGCCACCGCGATCAGGCTTGGTGATGCCGATCTGACCAAACTGGAAAGTATTGTACCTTTGGGCACTGATACCGGTAAACCCTATGATGAATTCAGTATGGGACTTATCGACTGATCTTGTCAGCAGTGAAAGATGTCAATAGTGATATTTTCTGTTTCAGTAATCAGCATGGTTAAATTGATTTTATGAATTCTATCAAGTCTGTTTCCGAATTTCACCGGCTATTATCGCTTCCGGAACCCAGGCATCCGCTGGTAAGCGTGATCGATCTGACCGAAAGCTTCTTCCTGGAAGATGAGGTATGGAAAGGATTTGTTAACCGGTTTTATTGCGTAGCGCTAAAAAGAGATGCAAAGGGTAAAATCAGGTACGGACAACAGCACTATGATTACGATAAGGGCGTATTAAGTTTTACTGCACCTAACCAGGTGCAGTATCTTGATGTACAAAATATGGAATGCGGCTCAGGATACCTGCTGATCTTTCATCCCGACTTCTTATTGAATCATCCGTTGGCGGGCATGATCGGAACATATGGCTTCTTCTCTTACGCGGTCAATGAAGCGCTCCATTTGTCTGCCGAAGAAGAAGAAGATCTCATTACGATATTGAAAAGGATTGATAAAGAATGTCAGCACATTGACAAACACACGCAGGGAATAATCTTGTCTCAAATTGAATCGTTACTTAATTATTCCAACCGGTTTTACGAGCGCCAGTTTATCACACGAAAAAGCAGTAACCAGGATCTACTCGTAAAGTTTGAACAGCTTTTAGAGGAGTACTATAGCGCAAACTCCGCTTCTCATAAAGGACTGTTGACCGTGCAGTATATCGCACAGCAAATGAACCTCTCCCCTAACTATCTAAGCGATCTCTTGCGCGTGCATACCGGGCAGAATACACAACAGCATATTCATGAAAAGCTGATCGAGAAAGCAAAACAGCAACTGGCTGCAACCAGCCTGTCTGTCAGTGAAATCGCTTATGCTTTAGGCTTCGAACACGCGCAATCATTCAGCACATTATTTAAAAAGAAAACAGACATGTCTCCATTGGAATTCCGGCAATCATTTAGTTAATTGATTTGTCTACGGCCTGAGGATCTTCTCCATTGCCTTTCCTTTTGCCAATTCATCAATCAATTTATCCAGGTAACGAACCTGCTGTATCACCTTATCCTCGATCTCCTCCACCCGGTACCCACAGATCACTCCGGTGATCTTTGATACGTTCGGATTCAATGTTGCCTGGGCAAAAAAATGCTCGAAGTCAGTCCGGTTATCAATATGCTTTTGCAATGTCTTTGCATTGTATCCGGTAAGCCAGTAAACGATCTGATCTACTTCTTCTTTTGTACGGCCTTTCTTCTCCGCTTTCTGAATATACATCGGGTAAACACTGGCAAAAGACATTCTGTAAACCCTTTCGTTGTTTTTATTATTCATGCTGATTTTTTAACGTTACTAAAATAATAAAAAGTGCGGATTTATATCGCGATGCCGTCGTAAGCTTAAGCTATCATGGATCTTTTCGTTTTTTCTTGCTAATGCTTCCAAGCTTTATTCCCAGCAGGAACAAACCAACGAACACTGCACCTGCCAGTAAGTATCCGCTGATTGCACGGAACCAAAAATCTGCTGCTCCGTAATGGCCATCTTCGCTATAAAATGCAAAGTTGACGGTCGGTCTGATGAACTTCTTGATCCTGCCGCCAGCAGATAAATCGTTTTGCTCACGCAAATACCCGGGGTAATAAAAACGAAACCGCTGCGGTGCCGCAAAATAAGTTTTAAAAACAGCAGGGAGGCTGTCGATACTGACGGATTGAAGGGAGTCTTTGACAGTGATCGCATTGATATTGCCTGTAGAGATCCCTGACCGGAGGATCCTGTTCAGCTGGATCGTATTAAGCGGTTTGTCATCCGTTTCAATAAACGCTACCCCATTTGTCAGATCAGTGTATATCCAGGCTCCGTATTCTGACAGATACACTTCGTTAAAGGCATGAACAGGATATGAAAACGATCCATATCCCTCCGTTGAGATCAAGCGTGTCGACAGGCCAGCAGCACTCGTCATGGCGCCAAGCAACATCGAAATATTTCCACACCATACCTTCACCTTACGCGCTTTCAGCAGATCCAGCAATTCCAGCGGCGTTTTACTCGATACAGAATCGGCAGGAACCCCAAGGTTAGGTTGAACGATCGGCATCAGATGCGCATAGATCTTTTTTAATTTTTCCAATCCTGGATCATTCGGGTGAATGCCGATACTGTCGCTCAGATACACGATCAACTCCCGTTTTTGTTGCCCGGTGTTATTATTGGCAAAGTCAAATGCCCAGTCATAGTGATTAATTAGTTTTCCTTCGGTGAACACCAGCGAGGAACTGTTCAGTTCAAAACTGTTTGCCTGGCTGTTTCCCGCAGCTTTATATGCATTTGCTCCGCTGAAGTTGATGGAGAAATGAATCGAATCGATCCTACCCTGTTGTTTTATCCAGAAGACCTGTCCGCTATCCATCGCCGTGAATGAAAGCGATGAACTGTCTGTAAAATGCGACTTGCTTAGATTAGACGCAAGATGTTTGGTATCGCCGGCAAGTTGGATCACCAGTTCCTCTCCGTTACTTTGCGCCTTTTTAATATGCAACACATCCCGGTCAAGGTAAAGCTCGTTGTAAGACAACTGCGCGGCATAGCTCCCGGGTAACTTTTTACGGGCGTACCAGTTCAGCGCCATAAAAATAAGCGTCAAAAATAACAGGATCAATATAGCGCGATTGACACGCATGCAGCTATTTTTTTAGAATGATGGGATATTTGCCTCCGATAGAAGTTGCCGGCAAGATATGACTTTATTGGAAGTTGTTTTTTTAGATCGTAACGACGTCTGCCTGAAAATACACTCTCTGGTGAGATCCATCCGATCGGGCGGCAGGCGTGTCGGCTACAGCAAGTTTACAGAAATGATCTGCAGCAAATCACCCGAAGCTAAGTCCTTTCGCGCGATCAAATATTCTTTCCCTTAGGTGCGGCGTTAGTAAATTGGAATTGGTCAACCAACCAGGTCTGCGCATTCTTGTGGCCGATCATTTGCTATTACCTATAAGAAACGGAAAAATCCGGTAAAAAAAAGAACGTGACACCTGGTACAGAGATTAAATTTGCCTCATGACTGATCTGTTCATCATCTATCTACGAAAAAATGCTTCGCTGACTGATAGCGAGATCGACAGGATCATATCCCTTTCCGCCGCGAAAACACTTCGCCGCAATGAACTGCTGCTCCAGGAAGGCCAGATCTGCCGGCACAAAGGTTTTATCCTGAAAGGACTGTTGTATACGTCCGGTTCAGCTGCAGGCGACACGGAACATATACTTCAGTTCTCCAGTGAACAAAGCTGGATACTGGATGCAGAAAGCTACGATCAGCAACTACCTTCCCGTTTCAATATTGCGGCAGTTGAAAAAACTGAACTGCTGGTTTGGGGAAGAAATGATTTTGAAACGCTGCGGGCAGAGATACCTGGACTAACAACCTTTGCACAGCAGCTTATTTCACGGAACATTTATAGCAGCCGTCAGCGGATCCTCGCCGCTCTTAGTGGCACACCGGAGGAAAAATATGCAGCGTTCGTCCGGAATAATCCGGAGCTCCTCTCCCGTTTGCCCTTGCGCATGATCGCATCTTACCTCGGCATCTCACTAAAAACTCTCACCCGGATCCGTCATGCGCAGACCCAACGGTAGAGAAAATATGGTCAAATGACCACATATCGTCAGGAAGATCTGTTCAACTTTGCTCTTACAAAAATCAATTATCATGCGTGTATTTGTAACAGGAGCATCCGGATTTGTCGGCTCCGCGATTGTAAAAGATCTATTGCAGGCTGGGCACCAGGTAACAGGTTTGGCAAGGTCAGATCAGTCTGCGGCCCAACTGATCGATTCGGGTGCAGCAGTACATCGCGGTGACTTGGAGGATATGGAGAGTCTTAAGCAGGGCACCGAGCGTTGCGATGCCGTGATCCATACAGCATTCAACCACGATTTTTCCAGGTTCAAAACGAACTGCGAAGCAGACAGGCAGGTGATCATTGCACTCGGTGATGCATTGGCAGGTACTGATCGGCCATTGGTGATCACATCTGGCGTAGGACTGCTCAGTTATGGCCGCGAAGTTTCAGAAAACGACACTCCTCCGACCGCTGAGCAGATGCCGCGCGCTGCTTCCGAAGAAGCGGCAACTGCAGTTGAAAAGAAAGGAGGAAAGGTATATGTCGTCAGACTTCCTCCAACAGTGCATGACCATGGTGACCATGGATTTGTGCCCATGCTGATCGGTCTGGCAAAAGACAAAGGCGAATCAGTATACATGGATCAGGGTAAAAACCACTGGCCGGCAGTTCACCGGTTGGACGCGGCAACGATCTACCGTCTGATCATTGAACAGCAGCCCGAACAGCGAGTCTTTCACGCTGTTGCCGAACAAGGCATTGCCTTCAAACGGATAGCAGAAGCTATAGCTTCCGGGTTGAAGATCCCGGCGAGCAGCAAAAGCAAGGAACAGGCGGCAGCTCATTTCGGCTGGTTTGCGCATTTTGCAGCAATGGATTGCCCGGCGTCAAGCAGGATGACGAGGGAAACCCTGGCGTGGGAACCGAAGCAGATTGGCTTGCTGGAGGATCTCGAGAGAAGCTATTTTTAACAGAAGAAAGCACCAGCTTCCTATAACATCGCCTGGCAGAGCCATAAGCGGATCGTCAGCTACCAGTTTTCCCGTACCTTGCCACCTTCATGAAAACATATCTGAACCTGTTTGATTTCAAACAGAAGATCAACTACAAGACGGAGATACTTGCCGGGCTGACCGTTGCCATGACAATGATCCCGGAATCCCTGTCATTTGCCATACTGGCGGGTCTATCTCCACTCACTGGCTTATATGCTGCATTCATCATGGGAATTGTAACAGCGGTGCTGGGAGGCCGGCCAGGTATGGTCTCGGGAGGCGCCGGGGCCACGGTGGTCGTACTGATCGCTCTTATGCAATCCCATGGTGTCGAATATGTTTTCGCTGCAGTTGCCCTGGCCGGCGTGCTGCAGGTACTGGCAGGTGTATTCCGGCTGGGCAAATTCATCAGGTTGGTACCACAACCAGTCATGTATGGATTTGTGAACGGACTCGCCGTCATCATTTTCATGGCGCAGGTGGAGCAGTTCAAAGTTACCGGCACAACGGGGAAAGAATGGATGGCGGGCAATGCGCTTTGGGTGATGCTGGGCTTAGTACTGCTGACGATCCTGATCGTGATCTTCTTTTCAAAACTGACCAAGGCCATCCCCGCGTCGCTTATTGCGATCATTGTTGTATCTGGCCTTGTATTGCTACTGGGAATCGATACAAAAACGGTAAAAGATATCGCATCAGTAGGTGGAGGATTTCCTTTGTTTCATATCCCGTCGGTTCAGCTCGACCTTGATCTGCTGAAAACGATCTTTCCTTATTCGCTTGTAATGGCGGGCGTAGGGCTGATCGAAAGCCTGCTTACCCTGAATGTAGTGGATGAGATCACTGGCACAAAGGGTAAAAGCAACCGCGAATGTGTTGCGCAGGGAACGGCAAACATTCTCAATGGATTTTTCACCGGCATGGGAGGTTGTGCGATGATCGCCCAATCATTTGTCAATCTATCTGCCGGATCACGAGCCCGGCTTTCGGCGATCATTGCCTCCTTAACCATCCTGGTCATCATCCTCATTGGTGCGCCCGTAATTGAGCGCGTGCCAATGGCAGCCCTGGTTGGCGTAATGATCATGGTTGCTATCGGCACATTTGAATGGATCAGCCTGCGGATCGTCAATAAAATGCCCCGGCACGATGTATTCGTAGGCATCCTCGTGGCAGTGATCACTGTATGGCTGCATAATCTCGCCCTGGCTGTGCTGATCGGTGTGATCATCTCAGCGCTCGTATTTGCCTGGGAAAGCGCTAAGCGGATCCGGGCAAGAAAATATACAGATGAAAATGGCGTAAAGCACTACGAGATCTATGGCCCGTTGTTCTTCGGGTCGGTTTCAACATTTACGGAGAAATTTGATGTGCAGCAGGACCCTGAAGAAGTGATCATTGACTTTAGAGAAAGCCGTATCATGGACATGAGCGCCATCGATGCATTAAACAAACTCACCGCAAAATATCATTCCGCCGGAAAGAAATTACGACTGCGACACCTCAGTAAAGATTGCCACACATTGTTAAGAAATGCAGATCCCGTGATCGAAATAAATGTAATGGAAGATCCGGAGTATAAAGTTGCTACGGATAAATAACTTCAGGAACTTCCCCGATTCGTAAGCAATTGCTTCACTTCCTGGCGATAATTCTTGCCCAGGGGAAGTTCCACTCCATTCTTTATTCTGATAAAGTTTCCTTCGATGTAGTGAACAAACTTCCTGTTGAGTATATACGACTTATGGATTCTCACAAACTGTTCCGCCGGTAATTGCTCTTCAAAACTTGTCATTGTTCTTGGCGTCAGGATAAACCGCTTCTCTTCCCACACTTTGACATAGTTGCCAAGACTTTCAAGATAGTAGATATCGTCAAGTTTAATCTGAATGAATTTCTTATCAGATTTGATATAGATATGGGCGGGTTCTGTTTCAGTAGCGGGAGGTACCGGCGCAAAGCTGGTTCCGGCATGTTTCTTCAGTGTGTGCATGGACAGTGCACGATTTGCCGCTTTGAGAAAACGATCAAACCGGAATGGCTTCAGCAGATAGTCACACACATCGAGGTCAAAACTTTCAAGCGCATATTCTTCATAAGCAGAAGTGATGATCACCAGCGGCTTTTGTTGTAATGACCGAAGCAGGTCGAGACCACTCAGCCTCGGCATGCGTATATCTAGAAAAACCAGGTCTATGCTATTATGAGTAAGAAACTCCATTGCTTCCAGTGCACGATAGCACTGCCCGGCCTTTTCCAGGAAAGGAACGTCCTCTATATATTTCAGGATGACGTCATGCGCTAAAGGTTCATCATCTACTATCAGGCAACGCAAACTCATTCAAAAGTAATTTGAAGTTCAGCTTTAAAAGTATGATTTTTTACTTCAGTATGCAGCCGGTGCATACCCGGATAAAGCACCGCAAGCCGCTTACGCAGGTTACGAAGACCGATCCCCTCCCCTTTTTCATTTGCTTTTTCAAATGAATTTTTGCAAATGAATACCAACTGGTGCTGATCTGCTTTCAGCATGATATGCAGGAACGCGGCCTCTTCTGCTGATTCTATCCCATGCTTAAAAGCATTTTCAATAAAAACGATCAATAATAAGGGCGATATCTTCTGATAAGGATCCGCCATATCTTTTTTGAACTGAAGATCCAGCGGTTGCTTCAGACGCATTTTTTGCAGGCTCATAAAATCTTCAATATAAAGAACCTCTTCTTCAAGCCGCACCTTTTCCTCCTGCCCTTTATAGATCACATATCGCATCAGGTCTGACAACTGAAGGATACTATCCGGGGTTTTATCAGAATGATGAAGACTGAGTGAGTAAAGATTATTCAGTGTATTGAACAGGAAGTGTGGGTTGAGCTGCTGTTTCAACAGATCCAGTTCGGCTTGTGTCTTTTCTTTTTCCAGCGCGACGATCTGGTTGTTCTGGCGGGTCCATTGTTGAGAAAGCAAAACCGGCAGTGTTAACACCATTATAGATATGGCGCCTGCCGCATTTTCAGCTGCAAACGGGTTCGCCGTAAAGATCGGACCTAGTAGCTTGTTTACCGGAAGTACCATCAATAACTGAAATAAAACGGGATACAGGATAGCAACGATCGTAAGCATACTGAGCAGGTAAGCGATCAGTCCATATTTTTTCAGCATAAGCCCGACCAGTAAACGGCTATTGATAAGAAAGATCAGATAGCCGGCCATATAGATCACAAGGAACTGGACGATCAGGCTGCAAAACGTTCCAAAATGCCTGATAATCTGCCCCGGGATCAATTGAAATGCGATCAGCAATCTTTCCCCGGAATGATATCGCGGATCATCCATACTGGATACCGCCATCGCGGAAAGCATTACGGATATGATGACAAGTATGATAAGTACCGCCCTTTCCAAACTTAACCGCCTTACCCACCTGATACCTGCAATCCTTTTACGATAGTATTCATTTGCGACAAGGATCAGTTCCAGTACGATCCCACAAATGGCACAGGTGCCGAAAAGCCAGCCGGGCGTCTCAGCAGTGTCAATGAACTGCCCCATGAAAGCCAGTCCGGGTATAACACCCGCGAAAAAAATGAGCCAGCATAGCGAGAACATCGAGCGGCTCAGTGTTCTTCTCATCAAAGGTTTCAACACGGCGAAGGCAAGCATCGGCAACATGATCACAGAAATTAGCATGAATATGCTGGAAAAGATCTTCCAGCTACCGGAATTGCTTTCCATGCACATGATTGACGGGATCCATACCCAGAGGCCGAAAAAAAAACAGGTTTCCCGGTAACTCACCAGCCTCTCCAGGATCCGATTCACTTTTACGTATTGCATGCCTGTAAAAAACGCACAATTACCCGGTTCGGCAAAAACAGAATGATCAAAGGATCTGTTTCGATGATGTAAGTCAGGCTGAAGCCTTTTCCATCATTTCACAGACGTTCATCAGTGGTCTGGCACCTTTCCACATTATTAGTTTTTGCCGCCACGAACCGATTCTATTTTGGTGCTGAAATCAAAGATTACATAGAAATGCATCAACTCGAAATCAGCCATCTTAGTAAAACGTACAAGAACGGCATAAAAGCACTCGATAATGTTTCCCTCACGATCTCCAATGGCATGTTTGGCTTGCTTGGTCCCAATGGCGCGGGCAAGTCGTCCTTGATGAGAACGCTTGCAACCCTGCAGCAGCCTGATACAGGTGCAATCAATTTTGCAGGGATAGATGTATTGCAACATCCCGACCGCTTAAGAACTCAACTCGGATATCTTCCGCAGGATTTTGGCGTTTATCCCCGCGTTTCAGCAATCGCTTTACTGGATCATATGGCCATACTTAAAGGCGTGCAGGATAAGACGGAGCGGAAAGAACAGGTGTCTGCACTATTGCAACATACAAATCTCTACAAAGACAGGAAACGCGCTGTCAGCACATTTTCCGGCGGCATGCGTCAACGGTTTGGCATCGCCCAGGCATTACTGGGAGATCCCCGGTTGGTGATTGTTGATGAACCGACCGCCGGGCTTGACCCGCTGGAAAGAAACCGTTTCCATGATCTGCTGAGTGAGATCGGCGAAAACAGAGTCGTATTGCTCTCAACACATATTGTCGAGGACGTTCATGACCTGTGTTCTGAAATGGCTATCATGTGTGGAGGAACAGTAATACTGAAAGGAAGACCGGCTGAGCTGACGAAGCAATTAGCAGGCCTGACCTGGAGAAAAACTATTCCTAAAACTGCATTACTGTATTATCAGCAGAGAGTCAACGTGATCTCCTCCCGATTGACCGGCGGACAAATAACTGTTCATGCTATTGCTTCCTCGCAGCCTGCTGAAGGATTTGAACCATTCTATCCTGAACTGGAAGATGTATACTTCTCCGCATTATTCGGAAAACAACCTGTAACGAAAGGAGGTGTCGCATGCTGAGCCGCGTCTTATCATTTGAACTGAAGTATCATTTTTCACAAACTGTCTTCAGGATAGCACTACTTATTTTCTTTTTGCTTGGGTTGATCGCTGTACGCGGAAGTTTTGGAAATGATGTGTTGAAGAACAGTCCATATGTTATCATGAATATAACGGGGCTGCTCTCTCTCTGCTCGATCTTCTCGGGAACTTTATTTTGTGCCAACGTGGTACTACGTGATAAAACATACCGGATAGAGTCGATGCTCTTAACTACCAGCATAAGTAAGCGGACTTATTTTATCACACGGTTTGCCGGACTGTTCTTATCGGTAATGATCAGTTTGGTGTTCACATCATTGGGAATGATTGCCGGGTGTTTTTTACTTCCATCTGTGGAAACTGGCTCCTTTAACTTACTGCACTACCTGTACGCGATCATCATCATCGGCATCCCGAATATTTTATTCTGCTGTACGATCCTGTTCAGTGCCGCCATACTGAGCAGTAATATACGCTTCGTATACGCTTCAGGAGTTCTGTTGTATGTGTTTTACTGGACAGGATCAATACTGGGTAATTCTCCCTTGCTTGCAAATGCTGATCCAATGAGTACACCAGGCAACCTGGCATTGATCGCAGATCCCTTCGGACTATCGATCTTTTTCAGCGAAACAAAACACTGGACTTCCGCGCAAAAAAATACGCTGCTGCTGGTGCCTAAAGGTGTTTTCCTGATCAACCGGCTGGTATGGACGGCAATCTCTCTGCTTGCACTAGTGCTAACGTTCCGATCTTTCCGGTTTGAATTGAAATTACAGGGTACAAAAAAAGAGATAGCGGACAGTGGCGGCATTTCAACGTCACACGTTTATCGTTCAGCAGCTACATCTGCATCGGGATTCACTTACCTGCTGGGAACATTCAGGTCACAAGTGAAACTGGAAACAATTTCCCTGTTCAGGCATATCCCCTTCATGGTCATGATGATCGTATGGATCTTTATCTATGCTGTGGAGTTAAAAGACATGCTGCTGGGAGGGATCTATCACATCCGGTCATTCCCTGACACCAGTATCATTATCGAACAATTCGCTGTTATTAAGCCAGCATTGGTGCTGATCATTTTCTATGCGGCCGAACTTGCATGGCGCGAACGATCTGCGAATATGCATCCGCTGATCTATTCATCTCCTGTCAGAAATATTATTCTGTGGGGCGCTAAACTTACTTGTCTCGCAATACTGATCGCGTTTGTGATCACTGCTAATATTGGAATAGGGATCGGCCTGCAGACGGTGCGTGGCTTCAGCGGGACCAATCTTGCTGATTACCTTAAGCTGTACTATTACACCGGAATTCCGCTGCTGATGTTTGCAGTGCTGATCCTTTTTATCGTAACCGTTTTCGCGAACAAATATTTGGGTATCCTCGTTGCAACATTGACCGTTGCAGTTATCTTGTTCAGCACCCGGTTGGGCATCGAACATTATTTATTGCGGTATGCATCATCACCGGAGTTGATCCATTCAGCGATGAATGGCTTTGGCAGAAACTCGGGGTCATTCAACTGGTACATGCTGTACTGCAGTGGCTATGCATTGCTACTATCGGTAGGAAGTATCGGACTTTGGCAAAATTCAAGAGCAACAGGTTTTAGGCAACGTTTGTCACAACTAAAAAGGCAGTTCAGGTTCAATACCGCGTTGCCTGTATTCGGCAGCATTCTTATCATCGTTCTTGCAGGCGGATGGATCTATCATCAAACAAATATCATAGGCGGATATAAAAGCAGGGATGCGAAATTGCAGTGGCAGATCGGCTATGAGAAAAAGTATAAGCCGAAGGCTTTGACCGTGCAACCGGTTATCACTAAGGTTACGACGGAAGTGGACCTGTATCCCTCCAGCCAGCGCTATACGATCAGGGGGAATTACCAGATAAAAAATGAATCGGATCTTCCTATGAGCAGCATTTGGCTTGGCATAGATCCATCGGTCACATCCGCTCATTTCACCATGGCTGATGCGACGCTGTCGAGCTATGACGCAGCATACGGGCAATATGAATACTCATTCACCAATCCGGTGAAGCCTGGCGATGTGGTGGATATGTCTTTTTCCATGGAGATCATCCGTTCAGGCTTCACATCGTTTGACGTAGAAAATAATGTTGCCCCCAATGGAACTTATATTGAACTGGAGAAATTTCTTCCCTATTTTGGATATAACGACCGGTATGAAACGGATGACAAGGCACATCGCCTTGCAAGCAATCTTCCTGAAAAGGCTGCCCTTCTACCGCCCGATACATTGTATCACCTGGTGAATTATCAAACAACCATATCAATTGAAGGTGATCAGAAAGTTGTCTCGGTCGGCTCACTGAAACAGACATGGAAAAAAGATGATCGCACTTTCTATGCGTACGAATCAGAAAAGCCCATCCCTTTTATGTTCGCTATAAGCGCTGCGAAATACGAGGTAATGTCTGAACTATATGATGATGTAAAACTGGAACTGTATTACCACCAGGGGCATGAAGCCAATACAGCGGCAATGTTCCAGGGAATGAAAGATGCATTGAATTATTGCCGGGAAAATTTCGGCAACTATCCTTTCTCTTCTTTGAGAATGGCTGAAATACCACAATACGGCGGCGCGGCAACCGCATACCCGGGTCTGATATTTAACGCGGAAAGGATCAATTACCTGGGTGATTACCGTGATTCAACCAAAATAAATCACGCCTATACCATTGCGGCTCATGAAACCGCTCATCAATGGTGGGGAACCCAATTACAAACTGCCGCATCACCCGGTAATAAGATTCTCACGGAGTCTCTCGCCAAGTACACCGAAAATATGGTTCTGCAAAAACGGTTTGGACAATTTTTTCTTCGAAATTATCTCGCAGATGATAGCAGATTGTATTTTACATTCCGTGAGTTTACAGAAGATGAGCACACGATGGATACCGTGACCGGCCAGCCCTTTGTTTACTACCAGAAAGGAGGCATTGGCATGTATGCATTGCAGGAAAGCTTTGGCGAACAGCGACTGAACAGCCAGTTGAAAAAATTGCTGGACAGTCATTCATCCACCGGCATCAGAGCAGCGACCAATTCGCTGGAACAACTGTTGCTGGACGGATCAACTGATGAACAGCGCAGATTAGTAACCGACCTTTTCAAAAGACGCGTTACCTGGGAGCTTTCTATTGATCATGCCACCACGCGGCCATTGGCCGGAGGTCAGTATGAGCTCATCTGCCACGTTTCCGCCAAAAAAATGGACGGATCTTTTCATTCACCGAAAGAAATGCCGGTCAGGGACAGCATTGAAGTCGTTATTTTTGATGACCTGCCTGCGCATTGGTCTGCAAAATCAACACCCATATACAGGAAAAAAACATTCTTCACCAGCATTCATCAAACGGTCCGCATCGTTGTTGACAGGAAACCTTTATCAGTCAGCGTAGACCCTTTCATGCTGATGCTTGATGGCGATCGCTCTGATAATGTCAAAGTACTTTCAGGTAGCGAATAGTGCCGCAACCGGAAAGATATCCAGATGCAAACATTTTCTTACCGTGCTCCCGCCGACGGCCTGATTCCGGACAGGGCGGGAAGCACGGCAGAAAGTGATTGCCATTTATACGCACCAACAATATCGCATCCTTCACTCGTGTAAGATCAGGTCTGTTCATTGACATTTATGATCAGAAAGAAAACCCAAGATGAACCATTACTCTCTCCCTGCCCTTCAACTTCCCTTCTCCCAGTTCCTGCCGCAAGGGTGTTTGAAAATTAGTGCCCGCACTCATACGGCCGGTGGAAATTTCCAGGCCCACAGTGCCAAGCAATGAATAACCGCCGGTCTCCCACGACTGTATATCGTTAGTCTTCTTATCATTTCCCGCTGCTTCCAGCATTACACCTGCATTGGGTGTAATGGAAACTTTCTCGGGCATAGGTATACGATGATAGAGCAGTGCATTGGACGTGAATTTATTTCCATAACGGTATTCATACTTGTTGGACGTGTTCATCTTGTAGCCAACATTCAGGTTCAAACCGGTTTGCCCGTAAGAAAGATCATACATCGCATGAATGGAAAAATCGATGCTGCCTGTTCCAAGCTGAAATGTATTTTGTGAAGACTGCTGTACATTTTTATCCTCAGGATCATATTCACCTGATGGCAGCTTTACTCCTGTGCCTACCCACAACGACTGGCGGAACTTTTCAGCCGCTGCTGTTTTATTCATCAACTGGAAGTAGCCTATCGCAGTTATATCCCCCACTCCCTGGTCTCTCAGATTCTCCTGTTGGTTTACCCGCTGAATGAAGTTGTAAGGAACAAACGCAGTGACCCTGAATCGGCGTCCAAGATTTGCGGCGCCCCATGCTTCTACGGTATTATACGTTTCGGTTGTCGTAAGGTAGTTACTACTGCCGCCCGGCCCGAGGTGGTGGCGTATGCTGCTGTATTGATATCTTAACCCAATAAAGTTCCTGTTGAAGGATGGCAAAATTCCAAGATAAGAACCTCCGGATCCCGCACCGCATATGTCGCAGGCAAGCGAAGGAACTGCGTACAAGAGGAGCATCAAACTGTACATTTTTTTCATAGCGCTGGAATTTTAAATGGCAGACTGATCTCCAGTTTTTCCCAGCATATATTTACTTCGCCGCCATCATTGCTGCTCAATGGTGTGATAAGATAAGTGAGCCGTTGGGTCATGGAGTGCTGCTTTGGTTGCACAGCAACGCTGATGATATCCTCCGTTGCGGAATAATCGTCAGCCAGATGCTGCTCAAACCTGCTATTCAGAATGATCTGCCAGGTTGTTTTGCCGGGAATGGTAAACAAGGCATAAGTTCCTTTGGGGATCTCTTTCCCGCCAATCATGACCGGAGCGCTGAACTGAATGGTTGTTGCATTATGTGCCCCTGTTGCCCACACTTTGTCATAAGCCACAAGCCCTCCCCAGATGACCCTTTCTTTGACACCCGGAGAGCCGTATTCTATATGAACATGTACACCATTGATCGTTTGCATAGCCGTTCTTACAGGGCTTCCTTTCATTGTATCCGGAATGATAAGTCCTGCGTTTACACTATCGCAATAATTTCCGGCGACTGGCGGCCTGATATGATCTTTGTGGCCGGAAGATACTTCAGCGCCACCCGTCTGATTGTTGTTACTGCCGCAGCTTACCAGTAAGCAAAGTAAAAACGCGGACAGGATTGTGTTGACTAAATGTTTCATTGCTATTGCTTATTTAATCTATTGTTCTGCGAGTAGCCGGTTGGTTAAGAATTTCCGGTCACTCAGTGTTTTTAAAAACGAAAGAAGCTCCAGTCTTTCATGCATCTCAAGCTTGATCCCATTGCTCAGTAAGGGATCGAGGTTGGGCGTGGATTGTACGCCGGAGCTATAATGATCCAGCACTGCATCGAGGGTAAGGAAACGGCCGTCATGCATGTATGGAGCCGTAAACTCCAGGTTGCGCAAACCGGGCACTTTGAATTTGTACCGGTCTGTTTCATTCAGCGTTACAAGAAATCTTCCTTCATCATTATTGGGTCCGACAGGAATGCCGTTATTACGAAATGAATGATCGGTGAAAAGTGGCTCCTTGTGACAGCTGTTGCATCTCTGCTGAAATATCGCATAGCCTTTTTCTTCTTCCACCGTAAAACTTGCTTTACCAGTTTGCACACTATCATATCTCGATTCACTGCTTACACACATGAGCATAAACTGAGATAATGCCTTCATGGTTCTGGCCGTAGTGATCTCTTCCGAACCGAAAGCTTTCCTGAAAAGTGAAGGATAGTCCGGGTGTTGCCTGAGTTTCGCAAGAACGTTCTCAACTGACTCGTCCATTTCCACATGATTAGTAATAGGTACGATCGGCTGGAGATCGAGGTCGAAAACTCCGCCATCCCAGAAAAATGTTGGCGACCACGCCAGGTTCATAATGGCTTGCGAGTTCCGGCTGCCGAGACGATCATCAATACCATGGCTAACATCATGACCATGCTGTGTAAATGCCGATGATTGAATATGACAACTCCCGCAGGAAACGGTATTATTCCTGGAAAGCCTGGGTTCGTAAAATAATTTACGACCCAGGATAAAACCGTCTTCTGTGATCGGATTGTCACTCATCCTGTAAACCGGAGGCGGAAAATTTGCAGGTTGCCGGAAGCCTTTGAAATGATCCATTATTTCTTTACTGCAGGATATTAAAAGGATCACGCCCGCAGCGACCGATACAAAACGAATATGCATAAGCGGTTTAATTTTCTGTATGATCATGATAAAAAACAGCAGCGTAATTGGCAGACACTTTCGTGCTGTAATCACTGAACATCACCGTAGGGTTGGTAGCAATACTTAATGTATTTGCGCCGTTGAATACCTTTAGCATGTCTGCCATCAGATGAATATTAGGCGTTCTGCCTGACCTGGCCTGCATTATTCCGGAAGCTTTCAGATCGATGGTGACGGTCTTAATATTATTGATCGTTGGAGCAGAATAACCACCAAAGCCTCCGATATGATAGCGGAACTTCCGCTGGCCGCTGGGATCTACAGGAGCTGCAGCAGAGATACCCTCCATTTTAAAAAAGATATAGCCGCTGTTCCATCCCCAGTACATTCCGTCATCATGACCGGCCGCAGGATCCAGCACACCCGTTCTCTTACTTATATCCATTGTACTTCTAAGGCTATCAACCCCGATAACAAAACTCAGCTGATCGTAATCGCCCGCCGGTAATTTGAACCGCGCAAAGCGCGTCGAAGGATCGCTTTCTTTAATGAGAAAATAACTGCTATCCTGGTTGACCGCATATGCTGATCCATCATTTTTGCGAAGCCGGATATTGCTGATGTAATATTGCAGCAGCGAGATGTTGAATTGTTCACCTGATGCATTACTGTAGTTCACGGTATTCAGCAGGAGATTCTGTCCTCCTATGATGTTATCGAATTCTACGGTTGCAGACACAAGCTCCCCGGCTGGCTGTTCTGTTTGCTCTTTTTTGCAGGTAGCGAAAAGCATACTGCTGCTGATGCTAAGCAGTACTATTTGTTGAAATTTTTTCATGTTCGTGTTGTTGTTGAAATTATTTGATTCAGTTTGGGCAATAAGATGCCCTGCGCCGTCCTCCGCTTCGTTTTAGCGGAGCGGTTGCGGCGAACGCTGGCAGATTCATCAATCCAGCTATCGAATGATTACAGGTATCGTTTCAATGAAACGAGCAGATGTACGATATGGTCATACTGCAGGATCACTATGGTTAGCCAGGCTATCCATATCAGCGCAGTGAGTAATACGCGCATTCTCCTTGTCAGCATGGGGTCATACCAATGATATGGCCGAACCATGTTGCTGAGTTTACTAGATTAAATAGATGACATATTAAATTCTTACAGATCACGCGTAATGCTGGTCTGTTAAAACTTAACATTCAAAATCAGGGAAGGCTAATCAACAATTGGGGGGATGGAAAAATGAAGAAGATCGGTCCACAGGCGTTCCGGAGTTTTCATTGACATATGTTGTGGAGATCTCCGTGATAATGCCAGGAGGGCTTACCAGGAATGATGATTTGGAAGAGATCACTTCAGCTTTAGCAGTCAATTTCAATTCTGGCGCTTGTTGTTCTTCTTTTTTCCGCTGTGCTTCTATCTTCTTCATCAACTGGCACTTCCCTTCACAATGGAGCATCGGGCGATACTTGTTTTCGCAATTGCGAAGATATTCCGCTTTATTAATTACATAACCCACATAAGAGAAGCCCTGATCAAATGTTTGACCAAGAAAAGCAAGGATCAATATGAATGCGGCTATCTTTTGCATCGCTCCGCAAAAGTAATGAAATAAGAAATTCGAATTCCGTTTACGGAAATTTCGCTATTTTAAGAATAAGTTTTTTGAGATCGGGGATCTGGAAAATCGGTCAACGACGAAACACTAATCAGATCCTTGCAACATTTTCTCTGTTACCGCGTCAGATTTTCTTAACTAAACTCTTTTTATGAAGAAGCTGTCTCTTTTAATACTGATTCTGGCTGCAGGGCTCATGGCATCTGCTCAGTTGGAAAATACAAAATGGAAAGGTATTGCGAATGTACCTGATCCGTATGAATGCATGTTTGATTTTCGTAAGGATACCGTTTACCTGATGGCTGGAGAAGCCGGTCTTCTTGAGACCATGCGGTATACGCTTAAAGGTGATACACTTATCCTGACCAAGATCGAAGGCAAAAGTCCGTGCGAAGCGAAGTCTTCCGGTTATTTCAAAATTGAAAAAAAGCAAGACGCTTTTCAACTGACTTCTTTGAAAGATGATTGCCAGGGACGGGCTGAAGCTTTTGTCGCCTCGCCCTGGGTGCGTCAAAAAGAATGATGATTTTATCGGTTGGTGGCCGATTTGTTCCGGTAAAAGCTTAAGCGGAATGCCGAATTTTACATGCATGAAAGATAAATGGCGCATTCCTACGGAATCGGATCATTATAGTAATGGCAGGTTTCATAATCTTATTCCAACTACAACACTGGCGAAAGGAACCAGCATGCCGAAAGTGATCGCTGAGCGATTCAAACGGCCTCCATCAGTGATCCCGTCTCATGCGATCCCTTCTGTGAAGACAGACCTTCGATCGCTTGATGCTGGTACACCAACGATCGTCTGGTTCGGTCATTCCAGTTACCTGATCGTTTGTAAAGGCATCAGGATACTCGTAGACCCGGTATTCAGTAACTATGCCTCTCCCATTCCCGGTTTTGTAAAAGCATTTAATGGGTCCAATGTTTATTCCGTAAACGATATGCCGGATATCGATTATCTGGTGATCACCCATAACCATTACGATCATCTTGACAGAAAAACACTGGCGGCATTGTTACCGCGGGTAAAGCACGTCTACACTTCTATGGGTGTGGCAAAAGATTTACCAGTTATTCCCTCTCCGCCCGGCATAACAGAAATGGATTGGTGGGAACAGGAAACACTGCAGGACGGAATTGCCCTGATGGCTACACCTGCGAGGCATTTTTCCGGAAGAAGTCTAGTCCAGAACCGATCGCTATGGTCTTCCTTCGTCCTTGAGTTATTTGGATCGAAGATCTTTATTGGCGGTGATTCGGGATATGGACCGCATTTTAAGCAGATCGGTGAAAAGACCGGAGGTTTTGATCTAGCCTTGCTGGAATGCGGACAGTATAACGTTGCATGGCATGATATACATCTTCTACCCGAAGAAACCGCCCGTGCTGCCGTTGACCTGAAAGCGAAAGTGTTGATACCAGTGCATTGGGCGAAATTTGCACTGGCGAACCATCCCTGGAATGAGCCACCACAAAGAGTTTCCGCCGGTGCTAAGGAACTGGGCATTCCGTTAGTGATCCCGATGATCGGGCAACCAGTAACGGTAGGTGAAAAATTCTTCGGAGAAAACTGGTGGGAAACTCCCTGATACTTCCCGCCACTATTCAAAACATAACCTGTAACAATTGCCGCAGCCGGAAAAAACGGACCGTTCAATTATTTGAAAGTTGCCGGCTTCAGATCGCAGTTTAATTGTTAATATTGGAATATCAACTCATCAAAACAGGAAAATGAAAAAAGTAACAGGGATCGGGGGCGTTTTCTTCAAAGCGCAGGATCCGGAGAAGATCAAACAATGGTATAAAGATCATCTTGGCATCGATGCAGGTGCCTATGGTGCCGCATTTGAATGGCGGGAAGACAGTGACCCCGAAAAGAAAGGCGCCACAGCCTGGAATCCTTTTGACGGCAATACCAAATATTTTGAACCGTCCCAAAAGGATTTCATGATCAATTACCGGGTCGAAAACATTGAGGCACTGGTAGAGGAGTTAAAAGATCAGGGCGCTACAATACTTGATGATATTGCCGTTTATGATTATGGCAAATTTGTACACTTACTCGATATAGAGGGAAACAAAATTGAACTGTGGGAGCCTACGGAGTAGGGTTCAACGCTCTGACTGAAGGCTCAACGAAATTTATCTTAATGCTGGCCCTTTTACCTGGTGTGAAAGGGTCATTTTTATCTTTTACAGGCCATCTCAGGCCATCATCCCGGGTCGGTTTGCTGAGATCATAAAAGCAAGATCCCCTTTCATTCCAACCTGCAGGTTTACTATCCAGCCTTGCATTCTTAGCTCATCCATAACAGCAGCATGATCGGAGGAATAGTCAAGTAAAAACTGCTCGTTGTCCCTCGCACTACGCAAATACTGCCACACTGAAAACCGTATCAGTTCAAGATCACCGGAAGCTTCTTTTTTAGGGGATGCCGCAGACACCTGTGCAGTGGCCATTTGCCGTTTGGAAAATAAGCGGATGAATTGACGGAATTTTTTCATTACAGGAATATTAGCTGTTTAAAGGATAGCGGGGATTTATTGTTTCAAAGCTAAGAGACTGCCAGCATTGAAACTGTAGTTCTTTTTATGAAAATGCGTGTAGGATATCGTCTACAAGACGGCTATAGATCCAGGTTACCAGTTACCAGACCCTGCTGATCCGTTGAGTTATTACCGGAATGATCCTCCCTTTAAAAAGCAAAAGGCCACTGCTCTTCGCAATGACCTTCTGAATCTTTTTCTGGACGGTAAAAAGAAGAAGTTGACCGATATTGGATTGGTTTTTTAAAGGATTTTATTGGAACCGGCTTTTCGGTTAGATATTGGATAGATTGATATAACTATCAATCAACTTCTGATACAAACATACAGCGTTGTATATTGATTACCAAGAGAAAAAATACCCGTTCCGGACTGTAAAACTACGATCGGGCCAAATCAAACGTTTGCGCTGTTAAAAAAACGGGTACGGACCCGATTTTTTTTCAGCGGCGCTTCAACCACCTTGAGATCCTGGAGGGAAACTGTAAACCTCAGATCCGTTATGCACTCCCTCCTGTCGTTAGTTAAATGCGGGATCAATGCCCGGGAAAATGAATGGACCGGTTTGGCGCACGGCTGAATAAATACCGGCACGCATTTCATACCGGCTTCAGGGCAGTTGATACAGGTTTCTGGTATCGATGCAACGTTCATCCCTGTTTCATTGTAAGTGTTCTAAACATTTATCATGAAAATTCTATTTCTCACTTCTCTCACAATGATATTACTGAGCGCCTGCAGTAAGCGGGACAACGCTGTTGAACCGCCACCGCCGGACGAAGCTCGGATCCTTCCTGAAATGATGATCACTGAATTGAATGATGCCGAAGTAAAGCAAGGTCAGTCGAAAGTAATCGACCTTAACCGGGATGGTGTCAGAGACATCGCCTTTGCAACATGGTATATCGGCAATCCAAATGAGAACGAGGATGAAGTACTTTTCTTTGCATCTACCGGAACGCAGTCGGCACTAATGCTTGGGGGAGAAAATGAGTCTCCGCGTTTCGGCCGGGATAATATGATCTCAAAAGAACCCTCATCAGGTTTTGGCTGGTATGTGATCGGCCAGGCAGAATTAGCAATGAAAAATATCGGCCATGTTGGCGATCCATATTGGGAAAAGCCATGGAAGAACGCCAATCATTCCTTTCTCGCGGTGAGAGTGAACAAGGAAGATAACTGGTATTACGGATGGGTCGAACTATCTATGGATACAGCCAATTCAAAATTGATCCTGCATAGAGCTGCGATAGGAATGGTAGCAGATAAGGCAGTAAAGACAGGCATTTAAGGCAGGCTCTTTGCAGTCCGCACATCGAACGTTAATTTGGGAACGCTTACAACTTTCCTGCAACCGGCAATTGCAGGATAAAGGTTGTGCCGGTGTTCGATACAGATTCAACTTTGATCTCTCCCTTGTGCAATTTCATGATCCTGCTCGCAAGGGAGAGTCCAAGTCCGAATCCTCCAACAGATCTGGTTTCTTCCATTCTGTAAAATGGCTGAAAAATATTTTCCACTTCGCTGTCTGGTATACCGGGTCCTTTATCAATCACTGCAATGGTAAAAAGGTCCGGGTATACAGTCAGTACAACCTCCGCATGATGATCCGGTGAATATTTACAGGCATTTACCACGATATTGCGAAAGGCGGTGAACAAAAGTTCTTCATTACCGAATACCAGCAGTTTGTCTTCATCATCCGGAAGGTTATTGAATTGCAGGGAAACAGAAAAGGACGTGTCTTGTTTTTGTATGGAGGCGGGGATGCGCATCAGAACTTCGTCTATACGAAGCAGGTCAATGTTGAGGCCGCCCGGGTTACCAGATGCTGTGGCGAACTTCAACAAGGTCTGCACAAGATTATTCATATAGTGCACATCATTCACAACATCCTGCATTACTTTTCTATATTCCTGGTCGGTCCTTGTGCGTTGCAAAGACACTTCAAGCTGACTTGAAATAAGTGTTAGCGGAGTGGAGAGTTCATGTGAAGCATTTGAAATAAACCTTCGTTGCATTTCAAAACTTTGATTGAGCCGGTCGAGAAGGTCATTGAGTGTGGTGGATAGTTTATACCATTCGTCTTTGGTGTTACCGGCCTGGATCCGGCGCGCAAGATTGTATGCATATATATCCGTTACTTCTTCTGTGATCTTTTTGACGGGCCTTAGGAGACGGGTAGAAAAGATATATCCGCCGGCAAACGAGATGAGGATGCCCAGGATAAAGCTCGTGATCAGTAGTTGTTTCAGCGAACTAAGGTTTCGCTTGCCGTCTTCATCGATGGCGGCGGAAATGATCACCAGGTCATTTCCAGGCATAGCCGTAAAATAAGCAACGCCTTCCTTGTCTCCTTCTTTAAAATATACCGATCCGTTGGAGCGTGCCTCATCGAGCAAGGCGTCTGTACTGTGAATAGAATCCTGCCAGCGATCCATATAACTGTACACCCGCTTATTCTCTTCATTATAGGCCTGCACAGCTTTATTTTTCAGGGAGATTGACATGGATGAATCGATCCTCCTGACCAAATGACGGTCGAAGACCTCCGATTGCCGGAGCAGCCTGGACGTGGTAATGGCGCGGTTAGTCAACCGGCTTCTCATCGCCTTTGAGCGTGATGTTGATGTAAAATAGTAGATGGAACCGCATACAATTCCGAGGATGAAAAAAACCACCAGCGTAAATAGCAGGATGATGCGGTACCGTACTGGCATATCAGCTTTCTTTTAACATGTAGCCCATTCCCACCTGGGTCTGGATAAGTTTTTTAGGAAAGGGTTTATCGATCTTATTCCTGACGTAATTGATGTATACATCAATGATGTTTGTGTTTGTATCAAAATCGATATCCCATACGTTGATCGCAATATCCGCCCGGGATACAACCCGGTTTTTATTGCGCAGCAGGTACTCCAGTAATTGAAATTCCTTTGCTGTAAGATGAACCAGTGTATCACCCCGTTTTACTTCTTTGGTATCGAGGTTCATCAACAGGTCGTCAGCACGAAGAAGATTTCCTACGGGCGCCTGTACATCAGCTGTCCTGCGCATCAGGACACGGATCTTCATCAATAATTCTTTAAACTCAAATGGCTTGATGATATAGTCGTCGGCCCCGGCATCATATCCTTCTATTTTATCATCGAGCGAACTTAAGGCAGTGAGCATGATGATCGGAACATTCTCGTTCTGCGCTCTTACCATTTTAGTCAATTCATAACCGGTAATGCCAGGCAGATTAATATCAAGGATCAATAGATTGAACCGCTGTGTCTGGAACATTCTCCAACCGATCTGCCCGTCATATGCTACTTCCACTTCATACCCGTTTTCACCCAGGCCCATGCGTAAAGTATCGGCGATCCTGACCTCATCTTCAACAAGCAATATTCTTAGCTCCTCCATTTTGTTCATTTTGTTAAGCCGCAAGGTACGACATCGGCGGCTTTCAAGATGCAGTAACCAATTTGAGCATCAACCGCTACTGTATTTGCAAGGAACTTCTAATTATTTTCTAATTCACGGTTAATCAGTGCCTAAGTGTGCGAATATACATTTATCGCATGTCCGCAAGGTTCCATACCATACTTATCCCGGTTGATTTTACACTCAATACTGAAGTGGCGATCGCAAAAACACTTGGCCTGCTTGAAAATAGTGACGTGGCTATCCATCTGTTACACGTCCGGAGGCCTTCCCTGTTCCTGCGTTTACTTCAGCGACTGGCCGGAGCGCCTGATCAGGAGTTCAAGGCCCGCATCGCTCAGCGTATGGAAGCACTTGTTTCAAGGATCCACAAAGCCAAACCCGGCATACGCGTGACGACCTGGATAGATAACATGCAGGCAGTAGAGAAAGCCATTTCGGCGAAGGCAGTTTATGTATCCGCCGATCTGTTGGTCATTGGTAAACACTCGCCCGGATGGGGATTACCCTTCGGCAGGAAAGTGATCCCCGCACGAATTGCAGCAGCCACCGGAGTGCCTGTACTCACCGTTAAGCCGGGCTCCTTAAAAAACCCGATCCGGACAGTGGTGATACCCGTTGGTCCTAAGTTTCCCAAAAAGAAACTGGAGCTACTTGATGCCTGGCGAAACACACCGGAGTGTACGATCAGGCTGGTCTCCTGCCTCAGCCATGATAAAGATGATGCTTATTCAAAAGATTCTTTGCTGAATACGTTCCGGCTATTAAAAACAAGCTGGCCGGGGTCAGTGGAATACGATGTATTGCGTGGGAATAATCATGCGAAGGCATTGCTGAATTATTGTAAAAAAGTAAAGGCAGACATGCTTATTGTATATCCCGGAGAAGAAACCAACGCAGGTATTTTTCCTGCACGATATATCTCTGACCTCTTACCATCTGATTCGCGTACGCAGATCCTTGCGATCCAACCCGTTTGATTTGTTAACCTGAAATACAACTACCATCATGAAAAAGATCACTCTGTTTATTAGCTGCCTGAATGTATCATTGTTCCTTTCCGCTCAATCAATAGAAGAGGGAAAAACTTTTCTTGAAAGTGCACGTTACGCCAGTGCAGAAAATGCTTTCCATTCTGTGATCAACCAGCAACCGGGTAACGCAGAAGCCTGGTGTTTGCTTACGAACACTTATCTGAAACAGGACCTTACAAACGAAGCAGCAGATACGCTGGCACTGGCACCAGCATCTGTTCAGGAAAATCCCTATTACCTCGTGGCATACGGAGGTCTGCTATTGAATACCAATAAGGCAGACAGTGCAAATCATTATTTTGAGCAGGCCGTGGCTGCCACCAAAGCAAAAGATGCAGGCATCCTTGCAGCTATTGCAGAAGCTCATATTGAGGCTGAGAACGGGAACCTTGCATACGCCCTTGAAATGCTTGAAAAAGCACAAAAGCGCGACAAAAAAAATGCAGGCTTATTGATTTTGCAAGGTAATGCGTACCGCAGAATGCATAAAGGATCCGAAGCTTACCAGGCCTATCAGGAAGCGATCGGCATGGATAAGAAATCTGCCAACGCTTATTTTCAGTTAGGAAGAATCTTCCTGACACAAAAAAATACGGAGATGTATCTTGATTACTTCAACAAATCTATTGAAGCAGATCAGACATTTGCTCCTGCCTATTACGCACTGTATAATCACTACCTGTATACAGAACCGGCTAAAGCGATGGAGTATTTTGAGAAATATAAATCCCATTCCGATAAAACGGTTCGCCACGATTATGATCAGACCGACCTGCTTTACCTGAATAAACAATATCAGCCTGCCATTGATCTTGCCACGTCTTTGATCGAACGGGACGGCGAACAAGCTCCGGCGAGACTGTATAAACTTATTGCTTACTCGCATGAGGAGCAAAGAGATTCTGCAACAGCAATCAATTTCATGCAACAATATTTTCAGCATGAGGCAGACAGTAATGTCATTCTGAAAGATTATGAAAACATGGGAGCACTGTTCATTGCAAATGGCAAGGCAGATTCTGCCATGTCTTACCTGGAGAAAGGCCTGGAACTTGTGAAAGAAGACCAAGCGATCCGCAATTATTATCAAACGCTGGCAAAACTAGCCAAGCAGGTAAATGATCATACAGCAGAAGCGAAATGGCTCGGTAAGTTTTATACAGGAAATGAAAAAGCAACCAATGTGCATTTGTTCAATTGGGGACTCGCATCCTATAAGGCTGCCGATTATGCAACTGCCGATTCCGTATTCGGTATGTACGCAACAAAATATCCCGAACAGAAAACATATGGATATTACTGGCAGGCTCGCAGCAATGCCGCGATTGATACAGCGATGGCGGAAGGCCTGGCTATTCCTTACTATCAGCAATTGCTCCAATCGATCGATTCTGTCAATCCAGGTGCATCTGAAAAGAAATGGATGATCGAAGCATATAACTACATGGCAGCCTATGAAACCAACACAAAGAAGGATTATGCAGCGGCAATCGGGTATTTCAAAAAGATCGTAGAGCTTGATCCTGCTAATGAAAATGCGCCAAAATATATCCAGATGCTGGAAAAAAATCTTCAACGTGCTGAAGGATCACGATAAATTTTGAATGATCTGTTGCACCAGATTCCAAATGTTATTTGTTGTTGTTTATAAAATATCACTCGTGATATCCGGGGTAACGTTTTTTTGTCTTCATTCTAATTTTATTTTAATCAAACAGTTGTTTCACTAAGAGTATTTTCGTAGATGTTAAAACGTGTATCTGTCATAGGAAGCGGAAGCTGGGCTACAGCGCTGGTGAAAATGTTTTCAGATAGCGGCACTACTGTGTCATGGCTGGTGAGAAATTCTGAACAGCAATCTTTTATTCAAACGAGTGGTTATAACCCGAGGCATTTAAGTTTTGCTTCACTTCGTACGCAATATATTTTACCAACAGCTGATCCTCTTCTATCAGTAAAAGGCAGCGAACTTGTGATCTTCGCTGTGCCTTCTGCTTACCTCGAACAGAGTTTGCAGCGATTCGACAAAGAATGGTTTGAAGACAAGCACCTGGCTGTATCTATCAAAGGATTTATTCCAGGAAGCGGCTGCACACCAAGTCAGTATCTGAGCCGTAAACTTAGCCGGGAAGAATCTTCTATCTCTGTCATCAGCGGGCCGTGTATTGCTGAAGAAGTGGCTTCACAAAAAAAGTCGTTCATTACCGTTTGCGGTGCAGATAATATATGGATCGATAAGATCAGCTGTTCACTTAATACCAGCTACCTGCGGGTTGTAAGAAATACTGATCCTGTAGGTGTAGAGTACACCGCGATCATCAAGAATATCATTGGCATAGCCGCAGGTATTGCAAATGGCCTGCAATATGGAGAAAACTTCCAGTCTGTACTCGTGTCTAACGCCATGCGTGAAGCCGGTGAATTTCTGGTAAAGATATTGCCTGCCAAAAGGGACTTTCTTAATTCTGTTTATGCCGGCGATCTGTTGATCACTGCATATTCAGAACAAAGCAGAAACCGGATACTTGGTACATTGATCGGAAGAGGTATACAGGTCAGTAAGGCCTTGCAGTCAATGGCTACTGTTGCCGAAGGATTTCATGCATCTAAAGAGTTGATGCCTTTGTTAAAAGATATACCTGTCAGAATGCCGGTCATTAATTGTGTCTACCGGATACTTCACAAACATGCAAATCCAATAGAAGAGTTTGGTCTGCTGGAAAAACATTTGTCTTAACGATGTGACGTATCGCATCCAAAACCGTATCGATAGATATTACTATAGTGATGATCTATTGATACTTTTTTTTAACATTCATGCGGCTATCACCTCTGTTATAATCTGTTACGACTACCTGGTTTGAAAAAAAATTATTATCGTGTTGTGCTATGGCACAGTCCTTGCAAAAGGTTAGTCGCTAACAAATTTTCATTCATTACTCTATGCAGGAGTTATGAAATATAGTTACGCAGTTGTGTAAAGACAGTTGTTCTGTCTTGTGATATTGCCTGCTAACTTATATATCGATCCTGCAGGAAAAAATTACTAACCATGAAAAAAGCCAGATTAACATTCGCAGCGATTGCTATTTCAGCAGCTTCATTATTTTCATTTAAAGCATTTGAAGGCGGTTCAGTAAAAGGAACAGTAACACCTGCTGATAAAGCAATACGTGCATGGGCTATCTCTACAACAGATACACTTCGCGCTGATATATCGAGTGGTGCATTCGAAATTAAAGATGTGAAACCTGGAACATACAGTGTGATCATTGAGGCGCAGGAGCCATTTGCAAATACCCGTAAGAAAGATGTTGTTGTAACAGAAGGTCAGGCAACGGAAGTTGGTGAGATCCAGTTACAGCCAAAGAACTAGAACGGAGAGTTAGTTTTCATTTGCACACGCGGATGCCATTCAGTAAGTGAATGGCATCCGTTTTTTTGTTAATGTCGTTTAGGTAGGCATTTTCCGAAAGTTTATTCGATGGCCGATGGCAGATGGCCGATGGCCGATGACCGATGGCAGATGGCCGATTGCAGATGGCCGATGGCCGAGAAACAAATACCTGTTATCCGCACTAATACCCGCTAGCAGTAATAAGTTCAATCTAAATGCAGCACTCGGCCAACGGCCATCGGTCATCGGCCAAACCGCGGGAGGATCACTAAACTCCTCTTCTATTCCTCTTCTATCAGTTTACTCAACTGCTGTTTTCAGTATGCGGAACGAAAGAAACCAGCGTAGGGCGGCTAACTTTTTACGATAATTATTGAGCCTAAAGTACTCCTATCAGATCATCGTGTAAAAGATATTAACAGTCGGATTTATGTATATCCACTCACTTAAATTTATGATATACAATTATTTGTATCATGTTTATAAGTTTTTACATTTTCTTGTTTTCGCGGGTTGTGTGGAAACATAGCAAATCCCTAATTTTGGTTACCCACTAACCCGGTTAAATTCTCCCGATACAGAACAGTTGCCATTAGCCTGCGGGTATTTGAAACGAACTACCCTGAACGGTAGGAAGAAACACTAGAAAAATAAAAAAATAAGGGAGGATGTATGTACACTTATGATTTG
>JBEVKW010000261.1:0-9831 GCA_040509495.1 Chitinophagaceae bacterium
TCCTTCGTTCCTGTGAACGGCCCTGAAGCCATTACTTTCAAGCCTGCCATTGCCGACGCAAATACGGCGGCGTGTTGTGGAAGAATTCCTTTTACCCGCTGATACAGGTAACCTGCCATATACGTATCGCCGCAGCCGGTAGCATCTATAGCTGCCCCATTGATGAAGGCTGGTATATCGTGATACTGGCCATCCGTTAATATAACAGACCCTTTACTGCCAAGCGTGATCAGTACTTCTTTCACTCCCCAGTTTGCGAGGATCGCAGCTCCTTTCCGGATATCTTTTTCGCCCGTAAGCACATGCATTTCCTCTTCATTTGCTTTAAGCACATCCACGTAAGCCAGCAATTCCTTTTTGGAAGGCCAGTCGACCGGGTAAACGGCATTCTCGCGTACTTCCCTTAAAAATCCCTGTGCGTCCATTGACACTATTCCTTTGTCAGCCAGGAACCGGATCAGTTCGCCGGGTATATCTCCTGCCAGCAAAGGGCCAAGGTGAAAAATCCGTGCCTGTATTCCTTCGAGTTGTGCGGTATTGAAAGGATCTGACTGAGCCCATACTTTTTGCTCGCGGTAGTTCATATCCTCCTGGTAGATATTTTCGAAGCAAACGGTGTGTTCGCTGTCAAAGGCTTTTATCTCAATCCCCTGTGCGCTAAGCATTTCTACAAACCGTTTCTCAGCAGGCGCGATGGCCGTCACCAGCAGATAATGCACATCCATTTGCCGGATCGCATTGGAGAAATAGTAGGAAGTGCCTCCTGGCATTTCCACCTGCCGGTCGGGCGTTACAATCTTGTCAAGCGTGATATGTCCTACACAACAGATATCGTACATGCAATTATATATAAGGGCGCAAAAGTACCGAATTATTGAAACAGCCCGCAGCTTCAACAGCTCAATCCCTCAGTTCATTTCGACAAAAAAACAGTTAGTTCACCACTCCGCTATAGCACAAAAGTGATTGATTAGCTTTACCTTATTGCTGCCAACGCTACCTACCACCGCACTGCATATTTCAACAACAACACAAACCTTATCAAACATGCAAAAACTTCTCGCGGTGGCCGCAATGGTCATTCTTTTCTCATGTAGCAAACCGGACAACCAGGATCCTGATCCTAACCCCGGCGGAGGAGGCGGTCAAAATCAATCGCTGAAAATCACCGACGTAGGTCCAACCGATGTAAATCCAAATACCACAATGATCATCATTAATGGTTCAGGATTCAGTAATAAAATTGAAGACAACGAAGTCCTGTTCGGCACTGTACCCGCAACGGTAAAAACAGCAGCCATCACGCAGCTGATAACAGAAGTTCCGCTGGCACTGGTCGACGGCCCTTATGATGTAACGGTAAAAGCAAATGGGAAGACGGCGACCAGGACCGGTGCATTCCGCTATTCAGCCGGTGACCTGGAGATCGTTTCTGTAACACCAGCTTCAGCTTTTCCGGGTACAACATCTATCACATTGAACGGTAGAGGATTTGGAAGAACACCAGCTAATAACCAGGTGAAGATCGGAAATGCCGTCGCTACCGTAAAAACAGCGTCGGCCAACCAGTTGACAGTTGAGCTTCCGGCAAATATAAAATCAGGCATCTATGATGTGACTGTAACGGCCAATGGCAAAACATTCACCAGGGAAAAAGCCCTTACGTATGACCAAACAGTGGTGACTACGTTTGCCGGTTCAGGAACAGGGGGCAGTGCAGACGGGATGGGAACCCAGGCCCAGTTTATGCAGCCATTGGGGATGGCGTTGGATGCCGACCGCAATCTGTACGTGACTGACCTGAATCGCATCAGGAAGATCACACCAGCAGGCCAGGTAACCACTTACGCCGGCAGCGGAATCAAAGGATCCCTGGATGGCCAGGCCAATGCTGCCCGCTTCGATATGCCGTCTTCCATTGCGATCGACCAGGCAGGTAATTTATATATTGCTGATCAGTTCAATCATTCCATCAGGAAGATCAGCACGAATGGGTTGGTCACTACCATTGCCGGCAATACCACCGCCGGGAGCAATAACGGCATTGGAACGGCTGCCTCTTTCGCCCTTCCATATGGGGTGGCGGTGAATCCGCAGGGAACAGTGCTGTACGTAGGAGACAATGGAAATAATAAGATTCGGAAGATCAATCTTATAACCAGCGAAGTTTCCGATTTTGCAGGCAATGGATCCGGTACATCGACAGATGGAGAACTTCTCAATGCAGGTATCCCGTCGCCGGGTGGCCTGTACCTGGCAGCGGATGGCGCTTTATATGTAACAGAAAAAGGAGCAGGCAAGATCCGCAGGATCAGTACGGGAGGTTTCGTAAGTACAGTCGGTGGAATACTCAGCGCTAACACGACTCCATCACAAATAGTTGTGGATAAAGACGAAAACACTTACGTCGTTTTTAAAAGAAGTAATCATATCAGGAAATACACCAAGGCCGGCGTTGAATCGGTCATCTTTGGAAGCAGTAACTCCGGCGATACCGAAGGACCGGTTAGCCAGGCATTGTTCTTTATACCGGAAGGCATCGCAATGGTCGAAGAAACAGATGGCTCCAAAACTTTTTACATAAGCGACACAGGAAACAGAAAGATCAAGAAAGTAATAATAAGTAAATAAGACGGAGAACAACGACGGCCCGGCTCGTATAAATGCGATGCCGGGCTGTTCTTATTAAGAGAAAGGTAAGAACGATCTTCCCGGCGGCTGCAGTCTGATCATAATTTTCCGGCACTCAACATTCCATAGCATTTAAAAAGTAAATGGAATGAAGGCAATCTCGTACCTTCATCAAACCATCAACTATGGGAACACCATCATCTTCGCTTATTGTCTCCACCTATAACTGGCCAGAGGCCCTTGAACTATCCCTTAATAGTATACTGCAGCAGAAAGAAATGCCCGGAGAGATCGTTATTGCGGATGACGGTTCAACAGCTTCCACCAAACAGGCAATAGATGCATTCAGATCCCGGTCACCCGTACCGGTAAAACATGTATGGCACGAAGACGAAGGCTTCCGCCTGGCAGCTATCCGCAATAAAGCCATCGCCGCCGCCACCGGGGATTACATCATACAGATCGACGGCGATATTCTTTTGCATACATACTTTATTGCAGATCATTTACGTTTTGCAAAAAAGAAAAGTTTCGTGAGAGCCAGCAGGATCTACCTGGATGCCGGTTTAACCCAACAATTATTACGCCTTAAGCAAAGCAATGTCAGCATTTGGAACAAGGGGGTCAGCAATAAAACCAGTGGGATCAGAGTCCCTCTACTATGGCCTTTCTTTGAAACCGGCTATAAGGATAAGGGGCGGGAACGTTACGAGATCCACGGCTGCAATATGGCATTCTGGAAAGAAGACGCCATCGCTGTGAATGGCTACAATGAAGACTTTACAGGATGGGGTTCGGAAGATAAGGAGTTCGTTGCACGCCTGTTGAACCACGGCTATAAAAAGCGATTCCTGAAATTGGGTGGCTTCGTATTCCATCTATTTCATCCCATTAATCCCAAACCCAGGCTCGAACATAATGAACACCTGCTGGAGGAAACGATTCGTTTGCAGCACAGTTTTTGTACTAACGGAATCAATAAATATTTGACAACTGCTTGAGAAAAAACGAAAATTCAGCCGCGCTACTCATCTCGACCTATAACTGGCCGGAAGCGCTCCATTTGGTTTTCCAAAGTATACTGCATCAAACACGTATGCCGGATGAGATCATCATCGCGGACGACGGATCCGGAAATGAAACAAGAAAAGTGATTGATGCCTTCCGGGAAAAATGCCCGGTTCCCCTACGCCACTTCTGGCAACACGATGATGGTTTCAGGAAAACGGAGATCATTAACCAGGTCATTTCCTATACTGATTGTGCTTATATCATTCAAATAGATGGAGATATCATTCTTCACCCAAAATTTATCGAAGACCACCTGCGCATGCAGGAAAAGGGAACCTATATCCGCGCCAGCAGGGTATTACTGGGTGAAGAAAAAACAAAGGAACTTGTTCTTTCCAAAACCTATACCAGGCCATCCATATTCTCCAAAGGGATCAAAAACCGTATCAATGCACTCCGTATACCTTTACTGGCATGCCTGCTGATCAAACGCAGAAGACGGTCCAACAACATCCATGGATCAAACTGCGCCTACTGGCGGGCAGACTTTATTGCCGTCAATGGATACAACAACCAGATGCAAGGCTGGGGTCATGAAGATATTGAGCTTGCGGCACGGCTGGTGAATGCGGGTATCTTTCAAAAACGGGTAAAGCTGCTGGCCATCGGGTATCACCTCCATCATACCTATAATGACCGCGGAAGAGCTGCTTTCAACCATGGCATCTATCTGCAGGTTGTGAACAGCGGGATAACAACCTGCGCTGATGGCTACCTGCAGGTCAGGAAAGACGCCATCCCCATCACCCATCGTATCGCAAGCCAGGCGCTGTAGCTCAGCAGACAGGTCAGCCGGTAATTACATAGTAAAGTGTAAGCAATACCGCTATAAAGATCATCTTCATGATCTTGAAACGGTTCAGCCGGAATGGACTCGGATCCGGCTTTGCGAAGCCCAGGTCAGCCCTTCGCATGATGCTTCTCCAGCTATTACGGGATAATGCCGCAAACAGGTAACCAGCTTCGTACACTGTCCTGATCCATGTAAGCTGAAGCGCAACAGGAACAGACAAGCTCTTCCCTTTCACCCATGCCCTGACCAGGTTGGTAAAAAATTCAGCCAATAAAACGCCCGCAGCAATGGCCGCCAACGTGTCTGCAAAACCAAGTGCAACACCCAGCGGAAGCAGGATCAGTAATAAGGCCCATACTTCCATCGTATTGGCAAAATCAAAATAGGTGTACCGGTAGATATGCGGCAAAACCGCAATTTCACTTCCCCCGCCACCATAGCGGAACAACCGGTTAGTCTGCACCTTACCATTATTCCACCAGGGATGCCTTACCACCGCATCCGGAACAGAACGATATTCCTCCTTATACAGGAAACAGTTGCGCGCCATGAAATCAATATCCTCTCCACTTTTCTTCAATGATACGTCAAACAAAGCGGGATCTGTTTTTGATCGGTTCAGCATCACATTGGCTGTAGGAGACCACACCATCGAAGGCTTGTACCTGGCGAGATCAAAATGGGAGATCGAGCCATTGATGACCAGTGCCCGCGTTGTCGCATTCATCGGTTCAGGAAACTCCGTCACGCCAACAAACCCGATCGCCTCAGGCTGTTGCTCTATCGCATCGGTATACGCTTTCAGCAAACCTGGCATGGGCAATACATCATCATCAAGGAACAATATCCATTGGGCAGACCCGGCCCGTATTCCCAGGTTGCGTGTTCCTGCCGGACCGAGATTCTCTGGATTGACGATCAGCACCACCCTACCCTCCTGCTGCCACCTGGTTACCTCTTCGGGAACTTTTACGGCCGGGTTATCCGCGATAAGAAAGAAACGGATCTGCCAGCCGCCGGGCTGATCCATATTGATCAACGGACGTAAAAAGAACACATCCAATCTATAGGAAGGAATAACAACATCTATATGCCGGTTCAAAGTCATTATACCAAATATAGTATATCCCCTTATCAGCTAAAGACGTTATGTGACCGTTTTTATTTATTTTACATCGTTACACACGCAAACCGGTCATACTAATATCACTCACTTGAAAAAAGTACTTTATTTCTTTCCATTAAATCCAGCTGACCGGAACAGTGGCAGTATATCGAGAGCTTTAGGCCTTCTGCATTATTTTCGTGACAGAAAAATGCATGTTGATTTTATCAGCAAACTGCATTGGGGACGCTACACAAAGGAAACCATTGAGGCTTTTGAAAATGCCGGACTTGCCGATAACCTTTGGGTGTTGAGAAGAAAACCTGTGAAGACCAGCTTCCTTCACTATTTTTTTTCTTACAAGATCAAACATATTTTGTTTGAAAGAAAACTCCGCCGAGCAAAGCACTCGATCCCCAATCATACAACCTTGCACCTGCGTAAACAGTTCGATGCCATCCTGCAAAAGAACAGGTATGACTATATCATTATCAGCTACGCGTACTGGGCAGACCTGATCAGGGATAATCCTTTTTTGGAAAATGCCGTCACGATCATTGACACACATGATCTGTTGACATCGCAGCATCAGCACGATCCCGGCATTGATATTGGTGCGGCTTTGGGAGATGAATTGAAAAGGGTTGCACAGTTTGACCAGATCTGGGCGATCTCAATTGAAGAGACCTATTTTTTCAAACAGTTCTTTCCCGGCAGGGTCCACTTCATTACCATGATGAAAGAAGACCCGATGCCCCTACCACAAGATCCGGTGTTCGATCTGATATATGTCGCGACGCACAGCCCGCATAATAAAAGATCGATCGGATGGTTCTTAGAAAAAGTCTATCCATTGCTTCCCAATGACCTCCGGATTTGCATCATAGGAAATATACTCGAACATATACCGCAAAATATTCCTAATATCACCCGTATTCCGTTCGCGGAAAAGCTGGATGATTATTATAACCAGTCCAGGGTTGTCATCTGTCCCATGCTCTCGGGAACCGGCATCAAGATCAAAGTCGTAGAAGCAATGGCATTCGGCCTGCCTGTTGTTTGCACAACGGGAGGCGTAGATGGCATACCGGATAAAAGCAATAATGGCTGTCTTGTTACAAATGATGAAAACCGCTTCGCCGAAAATATTATGCTGCTACTGACCAATGAAGCAGCATACAAAAAGCAAAGCGAACTCGGAAGGGCCTGTTTCAAAAAATATTTCCTGAGAAAAGAAGTTTATGGCCAACTCGATCAGGCATTAAACATCAAAACGGTATAATATTTCTTTCACACAATACCCCGATATTACTTTTGAATAAAATTGTTCTATACATAAAGACTTACAAACCGGACTACGAACGGGCGGAGAATTTGCTGCTATCGATCGGGAAGTTCAACAGGGATAACATCCCTGTATACATGTCAGTAAATGATATGGATTATAACTTCTTCCGCAAAAGGATCGGTGGCAATGTGATACTGATCAAAGACAGTGAGATCGTCACCTGTAGTATGACGCACGGCTGGGTTTATCAACAGATAGTGAAAGCTCAGTTTCATAAGCTGGGCATTTGCCAAAACTATCTTTGCATTGATGCTGACAGTGAATTCATCCGTGATTTCTATATGAGCGATTTCATGTATGATGATAATACGCCGTATACAGTCATGCATGAAGGCAAGTCTTTTCTCGACACAATGGAGATCCTTGGACATGATTCCGCAGATCTTTTCTTTGCGAAAGCACTGAGGTCGGTACGTGATCACTTCGGAACGCATGGCAAACTATGGGATTATGGCCCTTCTCCTTACCTATGGTCAACCAAAGTCTGGCAGCATTTTCATGAGCATTATCTGGAGCCAAAGGGTTATACATTCGAGCGTTTGCTGGCGGAATTGCAGAAGTCAGCGTTGCCGTCAGAAACAGTCATATACGGAGAATACCTGCGGATGACAAAAGTGATCGAAATCTGGCCGGTAGAAGGTTTCTTTAAAGTGTACCATTATAAAGAACAGTTTGAACTGGAATCGCCTTACTACGATATCGAGCGGTTGAAAAAAACATACATGGGCATCATTAAACAAAGCAACTGGAATGTGGTCAGGAAGAAAAGGTGGTACACCTTTTTCAGGTGAACGTTAATAGCGTTCCTGATCTTACAGAAAATATCTTCTACTCATATTACAAACTTCCTTACCGCTCTTTCCCTTTGCTCAGCGCCTTTCCGGTTTTTAACCGGGAAGGCGCTGAGGGCGGAGGAAGGCAGTAATGCCCGGAGACATTACAGCATCGCTCAATAATTCTATCCGGTATCCTGCATCTCGCAAGCGATATCATTTGTGACGGGATACTTCTGTTAAATTGAATTAGCGGAGATTGGCCACCACTGATCCCTGTCTTGTTATTCTCCATGTTCCCTGGTTAGAAGAATTTGTTCCGGTACCATAAGTGCCGGTGATCGCATTGTTATCCAATCTCCCACTGAAGGAAACTATTTCGCCGGAAGGCCTGATATAAGTACCGGTGAGATTGTTGTTCTCAAACTTATACGTTCCATTTGCGGCAATGTTCTTATCACTGTTCAGAACCTGCATGGTTCCATCGCCATTTAACCGGAAACAACAAAACGCACCATTGTAATTTGTTCCTGCACCAAAATTACCGGCCCATGTGCCGGTGACGCCGGCAGGTGCAACATTCAGCGTTTTCACCTGCTGGTTGATAACGGCAGCATTAACGGGCGTTACCACCTGTTTCACCTGTTTATTGGGTGCGGCTGGTGGAGGTACATAAGAGCCGCCCGTATTTGACGTGGCGGGTGGGGGTACATGACCACCACTTGAAGTGGATCCGCTTGATGGAGGTGGAGGCGTGCCGGTCCTGGTACCGCCCGACGAAGGCGCAGGCGGCGGTACATAGCTGCCTCCGGAATTGCTATAGCCAGCGGCCGGACCGGACGAGACAAATTCAAGTTTCAACAGGATGTTGTAAATACCATGATCCCGCTGATTACCTGCTTCTACTTCATCATATTTCACCGCAATGATACCGTTTCCGTACCCATAGTTGCTGCTACAGATAGTGGAGATATTTCGCGTGTTGAACGCAATCACCTTTGGCATGAAATCACCATACTTTTCCATACCGATGGGGCGTGTGCCCGGTTTTCCCAATTCTCCCTGGTCGCCACCCGCACGCATTTTTGTAATGCCGAAATTGGTTCCATGATAGATAACGCCACCAAGGTCGCCGGCCAGTAAACTCAGGCCAGCCATTACCGGTGCCACCCGTTGGTTGATCGAATTATACAAACCGGCCATCGTTGAAGTGAACGCATTCATGTTGTCAGCAATAGGATCATACTCCCACGCAGTAGGGATGATCGTAAGAATATCGCCGTCATTCATTGTGTATTCAGCCACGATATCATTACATCTGAACACATCACCAGCTCTGATCCCACCTTTGGCACCACCAAAAAGATCAACAGCAGAACCAGCGTTAACGCGGTTTGAGAATGGTCCGGAATTATCACCATACACAGGCGTTCGCTTTTCATGCTTTTGCAGAGTAGCTCCCTGGCGGTTTCCAAGTGTGACACCAAAATTGAAATATACCTCATCCCCTTTACCATCAGATTGAAGTATATCATCCCAGGTTTCACGGATACATTCAAATCCTACGAAAGAGACCCTGATACGGCCGGACTGTCCAAAACTTGCAAATGCAGTGAAGGCCAGAAATACAAAGACAAATAGCTTTTTCATGCGAGGTTGTTTTAAGCGTGATATTTAGCATAAAACTGCAACCTGCGCGGCATCTGTCCTATCCTTGAATTAAGGGATTTTCTAACCCCCCGCGCGAAGAACATATCGTTCCGGTAGGGGATATTCCGGGATCGTAAGTGTTAAACTGCGCGGAAAGTCGGCCAGGGATGTGATCAGAACTCTTCCTCTATCAATTGATGATTTGCCATTGCACCAGCCTTGATGCCAGCCGCAATCACAACGCCAACCGATCTGAAGGGCGAGCTGTTATCGCCAGCCGCAAATACACCATGAACATTGGTATGCTGAAAATCATCCACCTTGATCAACCCCTGCTCATTCAATTCACAACCTAACTGCTGAGGAATGGTACAATGTTGCGTGAATGGCGCTTTGGCAAAAACCGCCGTTAATGAATAGGCTTCACCGGTTCTAACGACCAACTGTTTCAACAGGCCAC
>JBEVKW010000262.1:0-23448 GCA_040509495.1 Chitinophagaceae bacterium
GTTGCAACGAATTTTAATTTGCAGCCTGCCTTTGCCGCTTTATCGAACAACCCTTTGAAGTGATTTTCTTCTTTGCTCATTGCTGCATAAAAATCAGCAACAGATCCCTGCATGCAGGATTCAGGCATAAAACTTTCGTTGCTGATCTCATCCATTTCGATCTTCTCGCCGGCTTCCCGCGCCAGGATCATAATCTTGCGCATTACATCGGTACCACTGAGATCAAGTCGTGGATCTGGCTCTGTATAACCTTCCTCCTGCGCCTGTTTTACAACGTCGGCAAACGGACGGCTGCCGTCGTAATTATTAAAGACGAAATTTAACGTTCCGCTTAAAACAGCATCTATACGATTTACACGGTCGCCACTTCTCAACAGGTCATTCAATGTTCCGATAATCGGTAATGCCGCTCCCACATTGGTTTCAAAAAGGAACTGACAATTGAACTCATTCGCGAGATCTTTCAATCTTTTGTATTGGAGATAAGCTGATGAAGCCGCGATCTTGTTACAGGCCACAACCGAAATACTTTTTTGCAGAAGTTTATCGTACACCGCTGCTACCTTGTCATTGGCTGTTACGTCAACAAAAATGGAATTGCGGAGATTTCGGCTGATAATGCCATCTACAAAGCTTTCGAGGCTGGCGGATTCTCCATTCTCCAATTCTTCTTTCCATTTCTCCAGGTTAATGCCTTCTTCTTTCAACAGCATCTTACGGCTGTTCGATACTCCCACCAATCTCACCTGTAATTTCATCTGTTGCTGCAGGAAACCAAGTTGCTTTTGCAGCTGACTGAGTAATTTTGCCCCGACATTTCCTGTACCGGCGATGAACAGGTTGACCTGTTTATAAGTCGTTTCAAAGAACTCTTCATGCAATACGTTGATCGCTTTGCGAACATCTTTTGTAGAGATCACCGCAGAGATATTCTTTTCTGATGATCCCTGGGCAATAGCACGGATATTCACACCATTCTTACCCATGGCGCTGAACATCCGCCCGCTGATACCCGGATGGCTTTTCATATTCTCGCCAACCAGCGCTGCAATTGATAATTCATTTTCGATCGTCAATGGCTCAACTTTCTGTAAGGTGATCTCATTGGCGAAAGCTGCATCCACCGCCTGTTTTGCAAGAACGGCAGCACTTGCATCAACGGCGACACAGATCGAATGTTCAGAGGAGCTTTGGGTGATGAGGATCACATTGATTCGTTCATTGCTCAATGCTTCAAAAAGACGTTTGGAAAAACCGGGGATGCCGATCATTCCACTGCCTTCAAGACTTAGCAATGCGATATTATTTATGCTGGAAATACCTCTTACGATATTACCTGTTTTTGATACGGCCGATTCTATCAATGTTCCTTCATCCTGCGGAGCAAATGTATTTTTGATCCGGACAGGAATGCCTTTATTCATGACAGGCTGAATTGTTGGCGGATAGATCACTTTTGCCCCGAAGTGTGACAGTTCCATTGCTTCCTGGTAAGATATGCGTGGGATGATCCGGGCATTGGCAGTAAGTCTTGGATCAGCTGTCATCATACCACTGACATCGGTCCAGATCTCCAGGTTATTGGCTTCCACACAGCCTGCGAGGATCGCGGCAGTGTAATCAGAACCACCACGGCCAAGCGTTGTTGTGATCCCTTTTTTATCCGCGGAAATAAACCCTGGCAGCAGGAACAGGCTGGCGTCAGAAGAAGAAAAGAACTGTTTGATCTTTTCAGTGGTCGTGCTGAAGTCAACCTCCGCAGCTGTATAATTTGAATTGGTGACGATCAGTTCGCGACTGTCTTTCCAGAGAACTTCCACACCATTTGACAGGATTGTTTCAGCTATAATGCGGGACGAAAGCCATTCGCCATAGCTGGCGATCCTATCCTTTGAACGTGTGGTTAATTCGCGCAGCAAACAGATCCCGCTGCAAATGTCTTCGAGTTCATTACAACTCTTTTTTACCAAACTGAGTAACTGGCTTTGTTGTGCAACTGGTATCAGTTGTTTTACTGCTTCAAGATGCCGCTGCTCTACTACCGCCAGTTTTTCTTTATACGATTCGTCGCCTTCTGCCGCTAATGAAGACGCGGATAACAGGAGATCCGTGACGCCACCCAGTGCCGATACAATTACAATCGTTTTATCTTTTTGCTTTGCTGCTGTAACAATACTGACAACCTTTCTGATATTTTCCGCATTTGCTACGGACGTTCCGCCAAACTTTAAGACCTGCATGATCTGTGTTTAAATGATAATTGATAGAATGAGAGCGATCCTCTTTGGTATTCAGCCCTGTGAGGCCCTGGGGGTAGTATGGTAAAATAATCCGCGTTAGCGGATTGTTGTAATCGTTGTAATAATAATAGCCATCGTTGCAACGGCAGACGTCGCAAAAGAAGAAGAGATGATATGGTTATTATTTTGTACCAAGATGCTGATGCAATATAAATGAAAAAGTCAAATAAAGTCAAAATCCAAAAGTAAAAATTAAAAAAAACACCCTGAATGGTAGAGATTATCTATCATCAGGGTGCTTTTTTTAATTTTTACTTTTGGATTCTACCTTCTTACTTTGACACCGACTCCGCTGCCTTTTTAACGCTGCCATGCTTTACCAGGAGTTCTTTTGCTTTTTCATAGTCACTCCAGTTCAGTCTTTCCATCAGCATCTTCACGCCGCGATCGATCAATTTTTCGTTGGTAAGTTGCATGTTCACCATTTTATTATCCTCTACCCTGCCGAGTTGGATCATGGCAGACGTGGAGATCATATTGAGCACGAGTTTTTGGGCGGTACCGCTTTTCATACGCGTGCTGCCCGTTACGAATTCGGGGCCAACAACCACTTCAATGGGATAATCCGCTGCTGCGCTTACCGGCGAATCGGGATTACAGGAAATGCTGCCGGTGATAATTCCGTTCTTGCGGCATTCTTCCAATGCTCCGATCACATAAGGCGTTGTGCCGCTTGCCGCGATACCGATCACGACATCTTTATCGGATACATTATAAGCCTGAAGATCTTTCCAGCCTTGTTCGCGGTCATCCTCTGCAAATTCGATTGCTGTCGTAATAGCTTTATCTCCACCGGCAATCACAGCGATCACCAAACCATAAGGAACGCCGTATGTGGGAGGACATTCACTTGCATCCACCACCGCAAGTCTTCCGCTTGTGCCCGCACCTATATAAAAAAGCCGGCCACCCATCAACATTTTATCACTGACGACCTCTGTAAGTTTCTCGATCTGTGGAATCGCTGCTTCAACGGCAGCGGGAACGGTTTGATCTTCTTTATTAATGTTGTCCAGCAAAGTTCTTACACTCATTTTTTCAAGATGACGGTAAGGACTGTCCTGCTCTGTGAATTTCTCGAATGCCATGTATCTCTTTTAACTATGATAATCTATAAGCCCGTTCATAGGCTTCTTTATAACTTTGCCTAGTTCAAATTCATAGCTATGGCAAAGCTGGGCCAGTACATCACGGAAGCCAAATGCCACGCTGCCCACAAAGTTCACCGGATGCGACCAGATTTCCCGGTATTTACATAAATGATTGAAGAAAAAATCGTTCAATCCATCTTCAATGATGTTTTCGATCATGTAATGATTGCGGTTTTCTGCAAGAAATTTTGTAAACCCAGCCAGATACCGGTTTGGTAACGGTTTTTTATAAACGTTTTCCAGTATCTCTTTCGCATTGGTCATATAAGTGAGATCAAAGCGACCGCGAAGTTCCTCATCGAATGTGCCATACAGGTAATACTGGATCACTTTTTTTCCGAGATAAGCACCGCTGCCTTCATCGCCCAGCACATAACCGAGTCCCGGACTGTTCTTCATGATCTTTTTTCCATTATAAAAACACGAGTTGGATCCGGTGCCCAGGATGGCTGCCACACCTTTTCCATCACCGCAAAGAGCCCGCGCTGCTGCGAGCATATCATGGGTCACTTCCACCGATTTTGCTTCCGGGAACACTTTTCGTAAGGCTTTTTTTACAATGGTTACATTGTCTGGATTCGAACAACCGGTACCATAATAATAGATCTCATCAACACTTACTTTTTTAAGTTTTGACCTGAGTTCATGGTGTATTAGTTCCTGGATCTGCTCGCCGTTGAGAAAATAAGGACTAATTCCCTGGGTGATCACTGTTTTGACTTTTCCGAGGCCTACCAGTGTCCATTCTGATTTGGTAGCACCACAGTCTGAAATTAGTTTGACTGAAGGCATGGTTTGAATTTAGGTTCCTGTTTATCGCTGTATCATAGAGTGTAAGAGGGTTATTGGGAAATGTTTAACATTGGAATAACCTTCAAACCGGGTGCCCGCGAAAGCCGGCAATCCATAAACAATAAACTTTGTCTATTTTGCGCCAAATTTCAGCAAAATAAATGATGGGAAATAAAAAATTACAGGTTTGGTTACCTCTTCTCTTTTCGGTCGTATTGATAGCAGGGATGTTTTTCGGTTACAAATTGAATAAAGGCGGCAATTCCAAAGGTTTTTTCAAGGCAAGCAGGCCCACTTCTCTCCAGGAAGCGCTGGACCTGATCCGTTCAAAATATGTGGACCCGGTTAGTCTTGATTCGCTCCAGGGCGGTGCTATACAGGAAATGATGACAGAGTTGGACCCGCATTCCGTTTATTTTCCACCCGTTGAATCAAAGGAAGCGATCGAAGATCTTCAGGGTAATTTCGATGGCATTGGCGTTGAGTTCAATGTTTTCACAGATACAGTCAATGTCACCTACGTCCTTCCGGGAGGTCCCAGTGATGTGGCCGGGCTGAAAATCGGCGATAAGATCGTTGCTGTAAATGATTCTTCACTGGTGGGAGCAGCCGTTACCAATGCCAAGATCCGCGAGTTCATCAGGGGTAAAAGCGGCTCCTCGGCGATCCTGACCATCGTGCGCGAAGGAAAGGTGCAAAAGATAAACGTAAAACGTGGCAGTATACCTGTTCCATCGGTTGACGCAGCTTATATGATCGATAAAACCACCGGCTATATCAAACTGAATAAATTCACCGCTACCAGCTATGAAGAGTTCATGAAAGCGCTGGAAGATCTGAAAGACCAGGGCATGACATCACTTGTATATGATCTGCGTGGCAATGGTGGCGGTTTTATGAACGAAGCGATCGATATGGCTGATGAATTCCTTGATGGCGACAAGCTGATCGTTTACACTGAAGGGGTGAACAGCAAAAAAAGGGAATACCGTGCGAAGCGCCCCGGTCTGTTTGAAACAGGTAAACTGGTTGTATTGATCGATGAACTGTCGGCCAGTGCCAGTGAAGTGTTAGCCGGAGCATTGCAGGACTGGGACCGTGCTACGATCGTTGGACGCCGCAGTTTTGGTAAAGGTCTTGTTCAGGAACAATATGAGTTAAGTGATGGCTCTGCAATTCGCCTTACTGTTGCACGCTACTACTCTCCATTAGGAAGAAGTATCCAGCGTCCTTACGATAAAGGTAAAAAAGTGTACATGGAAGAAATATCCGAGCGGTATTATAACGGCGAGGTTTTGTACGCTGATTCTAACAAGGTCAACCATGGCAAAGAATACAAAACACCTTCCGGGCATGTGGTGTATGGTGGCGGTGGCATCATGCCAGATCATTTTGTACCGATCGATACTTCCACTTACCCTGTAAGTATCAACAGGATCTTTACATCCGGTAGCATAAACAGTTTTGTCTATACTTATTATCTGAAAAACCGGGCAGCGATCGATCGATACAAGAATGCTACGGATTACGCACAGCATTTCAATCAAGCTAACCAGATGTGGAATGAATTTGTACAGCATGCTGCATCCAAAGATTCCGTGAACCTTTCTTCTTTGAATATAAAACAACAGGAAACCTTACAGCGTCGTCTCGAAGCATTTCTTGGCCGTTTCCGCTGGCGAAATAACGGCTATTACCAGGTATTGAATCATGATGATGCCGTCATCTCAAAGGCGATGGAAATGGTGAAATAAACCGGGCAGAAAAAGATCACTGATCATAGTCCGCTGACTGCCGCACCATTCTTCATGGCAGTCAGGCAAACGCAGGCATCGCATTTATGCGCTTTTATTCAGGATCATGCGGATCATTTGATTGATATAAACAAAGAGCCGGTATTCTTTTAAAGGACTTCCGGCTCTTTGTTTATTAGCTTTTTGTTGAAACCTGGTACAGCGGAGGGTGGTCTGCCGTACGGTCGTCCTATATTCTCTCTTTCTCCTCTCTCTGCCATCTTTTTTCTCTTTTGGCCTCATTCTCATCCCACCATTTTTTCTCTACTTTATAAGAGCCGAAGAGTCCAAGTCCACCGCCGATAGCGATCAGTGAAAAGTAGATGGCTGCATTCCCGTCATCATGTCTTGCACTCGGCATGATAAAATGATCAGCGAGGTACGCCAGGAAAAGGCCGGCGCCAGCGCCTATCAGCAACAACCCCCATTTCAGGTTCTTATAAGGAACCGGACGGTCTGCCAGTTCTTTCGGGTTCATTCCTTTTTCGATCATCGCGAGGTTTTCCCGCTTGTACATATAGATGATTCCGAAGATCAGTAAAAAGAAGCTCAGTGGGATCAGGATCGCGACGAGCATTTCAGTGCCTTGCATAACTTGTTATTTATAATTGTTTTAATGTTGTTCTGCTCTCTTTGACTACGGTTGTTCAAACCAGGTTACAGCCATCGAAAACTTTTTTTCAAAACCGGTTTCTGGAGTATAGGACTACGGGTTAGAGCGGGAGGTTACAAATAAAGTAAAAAGTAAAAATCAGAGATCAGGTGGTGGCGCAAGATAGGTGGACTTAAACAGGGTCACCGGCGATATGCCTGAAAGTCGGTTTGAGTAGTTAACTAACAATCCGATAGATTTTTTACTTTTGACTCTTTACTTTTTACTTTACCTGTAACCAAACTCCCTCTCCCGTAGTCTAACCTGCAGTATGTCGACCGGACAAAATGATAATGAACTCATTAGCAAAGTGCTTGGGGGAGATCAGCAGGCTTACGCCGTGCTGGTTGACCGGTATAAAAGTTATGTGTTTACCCTCGCACTTCGCTTTACGAAGAACCGGGAAGACGCAGAGGAGGTTTCGCAGGATATATTTATTAAGGCATATCGCGCGCTGGCTGATTTCAGGGGGGCGTCCAAATTCAGTACCTGGCTATATACCATCGTCAATACAACCTGTATCACGTTTTTGAGAAAGAAAAGGTTAGAAGTGTATTCGCTGGATAATGAAAACGTCTTTGAAGTGGCAGACAGCCAGGACTCTGGCTTCAGGGCGAACCTGGTAGAACAGAAATCCAGGGTGAATATGGTGAACCAGGCTATTGCCCTGTTAAGCAGTGATGATGCGGAAATTATAACCCTGTTCTATAAAGCCGAACAATCTCTGGATGAAATAGCAAAAGTGCTGGGCATTGAAACCAATACAGTTAAAGTGCGGTTGCACCGTGCAAGAACAAGACTTAGAGAAAAAATGCAAAAGCATTTTGCTGCAGAAGTAAATGATCTGAACTGATCTTAAAATGGAATGATATGAGTGAACAACTGACAATGGAGGAACGTCTCTGGGAGTACATAGACGGCATGTCTACACCCGAGGAAAAGACGGTGATCGATCAATTGATCGAAGCAAATGCTGAATGGCGGGCAAAATATGGCGAACTGCTTGAAGCCCATCAGCTCCTGTTCTCTTCCGAACTGGAAGAGCCATCCATGCGTTTTACCAAGAACGTGATGGAAGAAATCGCGGTGCTGCAGATAGCACCGGCAGCAAAAAGCTATATCAACAAAAAGATCATCTGGGGTATTGCGATATTCTTTATCAGCATGATCGCAGGTTTCCTGATCTATGGTATCGGCCAGGTGAAATGGAGCAGTGGATCGGACGGAACAAAAATTCCGGTCGACTTCAGCAAGATCGATCTCAGCCCCATGTTCAACAATACCTATATCAACCTATTCATGATGCTGAATGTCGTACTCGGATTATTCCTTTTTGACCGCTACCTCGCGAGCAAACGCAGTGAACGACATAAAGAAGCTTGATGATGTAAATCATTGAGTCCGGTCGGGCCTCCTTTTAAAGGGAGGCCCTTTTTTTGGGGGGCATCAAGACTTCCACTTGCGTGAATCCGTTTTCTTCTTTTTTGAGGAATCACCTCCTTTTGTAACAGTTCATTCAATTCTCAATAGATCCGTTTGCTTTTCTATGTAAGTTTATCAAATGAAAAAGCTGCTTCCACTCCTCTCCTTTTTCTTTGCAGGATCGCTGTATGCTCAATCTGACAGGCTCGGTATGATCGAAGTGTATGGCCAGTCGGGGGCAAATTTATCGGCCATAAAAACGGCGATCGGGATAATGGAAGGAGACCTTATAGAAGGATCTGTTTTTAATAAAACGGAGATAGAAAGACGCATAAAAACTGTGACAGGAATCAGGCAGGCAGATGTGTCGCTCATCTGCTGTGAAGAAGGAAAAGGCCGTTCCATATTATACATTGGCGTCACGGATCAACGCCTGCAGCGTGTTCAGCCAGACAGTGACCCGTCTGGCGCTGTAAAACTGGATTCTTTTATCCTGGAAACGTATGACCGCTACATTAATGTTCTAAGAGAAGCTGTATTGGCGGGACAGGCGACAGAAAACGATGAACAGGGACATATATTACTTGAATATCCGCCTGCAAAGCCGATCCAGGACAGCCTGATCGTTTATGCCGTTGCCAAGCTACCACTGTTGAAAAGAGTGATCAGGAATTCAAAATTTTCGGATCACCGGAGGGCTGCCAGCTGGATCATTGCCTTTGCGATAGATAAGAAAGAAATCACCACAGATCTGCTTCTTGCCAGTAATGATAAAGATGAAACTGTCCGTAACAATGCTACACGTGCTCTCGCAGTGATCGCCCGGTATGCGAATCAGCATCCAACTGCGGGGATAAATATCTCAGCAGAAAACTTTATCCTTAACCTCCATTCGATTGTATGGACAGACCGGAACAAATCAGTCATGTTGCTCGAGGCTCTCACTGCAAACAGGGATAGATCCGTACTTAATGAAATCGAAAAAAAATCGCTCCCTCAAATAATAGAAATGGCCCGGTGGAAAAACCCGGGCCATGCCATGTTCGCATTCATTATTCTGGGACGGATAGCAGGCATACCCGAAGAAGAGATCTTCGCGGCATTTACATCCGAAAAAAGGTTAATGGTAGTGAATGAATGGACGAATGCGATCCGTAAGAAATAGTAAGGTCTTAGCGTTCTTTATTTGCCGCCGTTATCTCTTCTCTTCTTTAATGCCTCCCTGGCGTTCGCCTTCTTTTCTTTCTGCGCCTCAGTATATTTTTCAAACTGTTGACTATTCAGCACAGCTTTCAGTTCTTCGTTCTTTGATGCATTACCTGATTTTAAGGCCTTTGCTTTTTGCATACGTGATCCTTCTCCTCCAGCTGCTTCCTGGTTCTTTTGTGCGTATTTCAGATTGATATCATATACCTGTTTGTATTGATCATCACTAAGTGTAAGATCGGTTTTCATTTTGTCCGTCATCGCTTTTGCACGTTTTTCAGGTGAATGTTTGGTAGAATCTGATTGTGCAGATACCGCGAAAGAGATCCCTATCAGCAATGCTGCAGCGAAAGCTGTTTTACGAATGATGTTTGAAAATTTCATTTTTTGTTTTTTTAATAGACTGGAACTGATCGGAAAGGTTTAATCAGCGTAGCAGCCTGCGGTTGGGGCGTTGGTAAAGTTTCAGTAGCGTAGGAGTATCGCGAAGCGCGCAAATAGGACTGAAGGTCGCTAAGTTATTCTTTGCGCTTTTCGCGTAGCTCTACACCACCGAAATTTCATGCATGAAAATCCTTCCGTTAACACTCTTCAAAAACTAACGACTGTCAGCTTAGAAGTCTTACCTTTGGGCCGCTCAAAAGCCTTACAATGAATATTAAGAACAACATCCTCGAAACGATTGGAAATACGCCGATGATCCGGCTGAACAAAATTGCCAAAGACATTCCTGCTACGGTGTTGGCCAAAGTGGATTATTTTAACCCCGGCAACTCGATCAAAGACCGGATGGCATTGAAAATGGTGGAAGTGGCCGAACAGGAAGGAAAGCTGAAGCCTGGTGGTACGATCATCGAAGGCACCAGCGGCAATACAGGAATGGGTCTTGCGCTTGCCGCAGTGGTGAAAGGCTACAAATGTATTTTCGTTACAACTGATAAACAATCAAAAGAAAAAGCAGACATACTGAAAGCGGTAGGTGCTGAAGTGATCGTATGCCCGACAAATGTGCTGCCCGAAGATCCCCGCAGTTACTACAGCGTAGCGGCACGACTGGCAAAAGAAGTTCCGAATTCATATCATATGAACCAGTATGATAACCTCGCGAATCGTTTGGCGCATTATGAAACAACCGGTCCCGAGATCTGGGAGCAAACAGGTGGAAAGATCACACACCTGATCTGTACAGCAGGAACAGGAGGAACGATCGTGGGTACAGCAAAATACCTGAAAGAGAAAAATCCTGACATACAGGTGTGGGCGGTTGATGTGTATGGTTCATTGCTGACCAAATACTTCCGTACGGGCGAGATCGACATGAATGAGGTACACCCCTATATCAGTGAAGGGTTTGGAGAAGATTTCATCCCGAAGAATTATGATATGAGCGTGATCGATCATTTCGAGCAGGTAACTGATAAGGACGGAGCGGTAATGGCCCGTAAACTTGCTCGCGAAGAGGGATTATTTTGCGGATACAGCGCCGGCAGTTGTGTACAGGGATTAATGCAATTGAAAAATAAATTGAAAAAAGATGATGTTGTTGTCTGCATTTTCCATGACCATGGCAGCCGCTATGTGGCCAAGATCTATAACGACCAGTGGATGATCGAACGGGGTTTCCTGGATGTGAAAACATTCAAGGATGTGATCAGTTCACGGGGAACCAAGCGGTTGATTACTATAGAACCACAAAAGACAGTGGCGGAAGCGGTTGAACTGATGAAGAAATATGACATCGAACAGATTCCAGTCATGAACAGCGAGGGACCAGTGGGCTCGATAAGCGAAAGTGGCTTGTTCCAAAAGGTTTTCCACAATCCTGAGATCAAGAGCTCAAAAGTAGAAGATGTACTGGAACCAACCCTACCCATTGTAACCTTTGATACCCCAGTTGAGAAATTAAGTCCCCTTATCAATAAAGGAAATGGTGCCATTTTATCGAAAGATGAGGCCGGGAATTATCACATCATCACCAAGTATGACATCCTGCAGGCACTCGGAAAATAGTATATATATAATTAATGTATAATCGTGAAAGGTTTCCGGAATCGTTGCCGGAAGCCTTTTTTCGTAAAACTACTACCCAAATCCGCGTTATTACCGCATTCGGGTATTAGCTGCTTTACGATAAATGTGGGAAATACTGAAAGTTGGAAATCGGTCAAAAATGCGCTATAGTATTAAAGCGATCATAATTATTTTTGATCCAGAAGTTGATTGATCAACAATCACAAAACAAATCCAATACCGAAAAACCAGATCCAATAGCTTAAGAAAAAACCAGATCCAACATCCATTAGAAAAACCAAGAAAAATCCAGTATCGATCAACTTCTTCCTTTTTGAAAAACCGAAATCCAGAAAATCCAACCAATCCTAAGAAAAAACCAACGAAGTCCATTAGCCAGAAAAACCAAGAGGTCCAAATCCAAGAAAAAACCGTCCAACATCCAATCGTCCAATTGAAAAGACCTCAAGTTAAAGTCACCGTGTCCAAATCCATGAAAAGAAATTAAGTCCGGAACCCTCCTGCTAAATTTATTTAGCAGGAGGCGCGGTGAATTTCTTCTCTGGTACATTCCTTACAGTTTTCCCAGAACTCACGAAAGCAGTCGAAGCGCTCTGATAGAAGGATTACCTTCGGTAAAAATATTGATGGCTGCTTTTGTTGATCAAACCGGGAAGACTGTTTTTATTTCTACCCCTCCCCAACGCATCATATCGCTTGTTCCTTCGCAAACTGAACTGCTGGCCGATCTTGGTCTTGAAGCGCAGGTCGCAGGGATCACCAAATTTTGCATTCATCCAAAAGAATGGTTCCGTTCGAAATCGCGTATCGGCGGCACCAAGACCTTGAATATTGAACTGATCCGTTCGCTACAACCCGATCTTATCATTGCCAACAAAGAAGAAAATGTAAAAGAACAGGTAGAGGAACTGGCGTCTTTCTTTCCCGTGTGGGTCAGCGATGTAAATAACCTGGAAGACGCGCTGTCGATGATCAATGAAATCGGCAGTATCACCCAAACAGCCGCAGCGGCAGCCAGGATCATGGCCGGTGTCCGTCAGTCATTCAACCTTTTGCCGGTGTATGCGATTCCGCGTAAAGCGGCGTACCTGATCTGGAAAGACCCGTATATGACGGTGGGAAGCGATACATTTATTCATTCAATGTTACGGGCCGCCGGGTTTGAAAATGTATTCGGAGATCAGACGCGATATCCGGTGGTTGATGTTGCTGACATAAAGCGATCAGGTTGTGATTACCTGTTTCTTTCGTCGGAACCATATCCGTTCAAACAAAAGCATATTGAAGAACTGCAGTCTTTGTTACCCGGCGTAAAGATCATGCTGGTAGATGGCGAGATGTTCAGCTGGTATGGAAGCAGGTTGCTTTACGCGGCTGAATATTTTCGTCGTCTTGCGTAAGAAGTATCGCAGAGAACGCAAAGAATCGCAAAGTTCGCTAAGATTTCTTTGCGCTCTTTGCGTGCCTTTGCGTTCTCTGCGATACTCGTTACGCCAGACCGCAGAAGTACTGTTTGTGAAAACTCTCCGTAACTTCCCGCAATGAGCAGCAATAAACCTTCCCGCAAGAAGCCCATGTACCCGATCAGCAAAGGGCTTCGCTCCTATCTCCGCCATCACGGGCGGGAGGTAAAACTTCCCGTGTCCTATCAGGATCTCCTGCATTATACTTTTTCTGTTCCGATCAAAGACAAGAACGGCAAAGACACTCTTTGGGAAAAGACCATTTACGATAAACGTGAATGGGATTTTATCCGCGAAGGGCTTGTGAATATCTACGCGATCCTGAAGACGGAAGGCGATTTCAGTTTTACCAGTCACCTTGATGTATCCCGTATCGATTTCTGCACGTTTGGGAATTCCCATCCATTCAGGATCAGGATCGTTAATAAATTCAATGATAATTACGATCACTATTATATCAAGATCGCAGATGCATCGCGGGTGTATGGCCTGGAACTGGAACATATTCTCTCTCCCAACCGGATGACATTTTTTACAGACAGGAACACTTTGGTGGAAGAGCATATCCCCGGCATACCCGGTGACGTATTTATCCATCAAATGTTCTCCGATCCCCATACCAATAAGATCAGGCTGGCAAAAGAGTTCGTAAAGTTCAATGAACGATGCTTTGTGCGGCTGCTGGGCGATATGCGCAGTTATAATTTCGTCGTAGATGTTACGCCCGATATTGAAGACTATCAATACCGCATCCGCGCGATCGACTTTGATCAGCAGAGTTACGAGGGCCGCAAGAATTTTTATCTGCCGCAATTCTTCAAGGAAAATAATCGGTATGTTGATCTATGCCTGTCGCACCTTAACAAAGAGTCGATCGCGCAATACCAGGCAGAGGAACGAACCCTGATCACCTTCCGGCTTGCATCATCGAGGTACCGGATCAAAGATCTGCTGGACACGATGTCAACAGACGAGATCTCCACGCCCGGTAAGATCCTCTCCCTGAAAAACGAGCTCAACGCGCATTTGCATACACAGGCCTTCAACCGCAGCCAGTCGATGGGCCAGGTTGTAAAACGCCACCTCAAGCAAACCCTGCAGAAGAACCTGATGCTGGTACAGCGGAATATGGGGAAGAATATTGATTAGCAGGAATCGTCCTCCGTTGTCCGTTGTCCGTTCACCGTTTCCAGGTTGCCCCAAAAGAACTTCGCGTATTAAAAAACGGAGATTTAGTATATTCTTTACGTTGAGAATGTATGAGTTTCCGTTCTGCAATCCCCGGTCAACGGGCAACGGACAACGGGCAACGACCAAACGACGGTCAAAAAACCAGGAAATACCCTATATTAGCGCCTCCTTTCGGGAACGATTGCGCCAATATGATCCATTAATAATCAATTAAAGAAGAATCTAACAATGAGCAAGTACAAAGCCGGGGTGCTGTTTGGCAAAGAACTGGAAGCACTCTACAATGATGCAAAGGAAAATCAATTTGCTTTGCCTGCAGTAAACACGATCGGCACAAATACCATTAATGCCGTGCTGGAAACTGCTGCTAAAGTGAATTCTCCTGTGATCATCCAATTCTCCAATGGAGGTGCGCAGTTCATTGCCGGTAAGGGTATGCCAAATGATAAATTACAGGCGAACATTTCCGGCGGTATCTCAGGCGCATTGCATATCCACAACGTAGCTAAATACTATGGTGTTCCTGTTGTATTGCACACAGACCATGCAGCAAAAAAATGGTTGCCATGGATCAGTGGTTTACTGGATGCAGGTGAGCAATTCTATAAAGAAAAAGGACAACCTCTTTTCAGCTCTCACATGCTTGATCTGAGCGAAGAGCCGATCGAAGAAAATATCCATACTTCTGCTGAATACTTCAAACGCCTCGCTCCGCTGGGCATGAGCATCGAGATCGAACTGGGTGTAACAGGCGGCGAAGAAGATGGTGTAGACAACAGCGATGTTGAAAACAGCAAACTCTATACACAACCTGAAGATGTAGCGTACGCTTACAGGGAGTTGAGTAAGATCGGCAACATGTTCACCGTTGCTGCGGCTTTCGGTAACGTGCATGGTGTGTACAAACCAGGTAACGTCGAGCTTCGCCCGGAGATCCTGCATAACAGCCAGGAGTATGTAGCCAAAGAATTCAAAACCGCAAACGCTAAGCCGGTATACTTTGTATTCCATGGCGGTAGCGGTTCTCCGCAGCACCAGATCCGTGAAGCGATCGGCTACGGCGCTATCAAAATGAATATTGATACGGATATGCAGTGGGCATTCTGGGAAGGTGTTCTTGATAACTATAAAAAATATGAAGGTTACCTGCAAGGTCAGTTAGGCAACCCTGAAGGAGAAGATAAGCCAAACAAGAAGCATTACGACCCACGTGTGTGGCTTCGTAAGGGTGAAGAAGCGTTCATTAAACGTTTGGAAGTGGCTTTCGAAGATCTGAACTGTATCAACAGGAACGCGTAAGCGTTTTTGAGATGCTCCCCCTATTGCGGACAGGTAGATGCAGATCGGCCTGTCCGCATTTTTAGTTGGCGTAAGAGTATCGCAGAGGGTGCAAAATAAACCGCGAAGAACGCCAGGATTACGTTGCGCCCTCTGCGATACTCTTACGCCAGTTTAAATCCTACAGCTTCAGCTTGATGCCCGCTTTTCCCAACCATCCCGCTATGAGTATCATCAGCAGGGAGAACAGCAAAGACTGTAATAATCCCACACCACCCGTCAGCAAGACCGAAGGCAGATGCCACCCTATCATTCCCATGATCGCATAAGCAAAGTACGGCAGCAGGTAACACAGCAATGTATTGGTGCCTGCCGGTTCGATCAGCCGGAACCAGTATTTCTTATTCCGGATATCTGTCAGCCAGTAAAGCGGTACGAAGCAGGCGATCGTTATGCCGCTGCAGATCAATACCCAGGCCGGCGTAGCCCGGATCTTCGATATGCCCCAGTATCCACGCAGGTAGAAGCCGGCTGCGATCAGAACGATCGCAATAACGAAAAATGAAACGATCATCCGCTTGTGCTGATATGTCTTCCTGAAATGCAGCAGCAGCAGCGTCATCACCACTCCGCCCATCGTAAATGCGGCCATTGCTCCCTCGCCTATAGGGGAGATCAGGATCCGCAAGCGTTCACTATCCGGTAGGCTTCCGGCCTGACTGGCTATATTAAGTGTCACAAAAGCAATCCAGGCAATGACGCAGACGATCAGGTTTCCTCCTGCCAGCAGGAAAACGATCGCACTGGCAAAATAAGCCCATCCTATCAGTCCAAGGATCCCCCACCAGTGTTTTTCAAAGTAACTGAGATCACCTTCGGCCCCGCTTCTGTATTTCCAGGCAAGAAAGAGCAGCGTGAGAATAGCTATCGATCTCAGCAGGTAACTGATCCACCGGCTGAACGAAGACGGCCATCTGTTCCAGAGAAGAATAAAGCATCCGCAACAGATCATGTTCCAGTAGCCGCGGGAAATACCGGTGGCCGCTTCATTCATGTTCTCTCCATTCACCAGGAATAAACCCATTACCAGCAAGGCAACAGAGCGCTCAACGATGTGTAAGAAGATCCGGCCAGTACCCTCTCCCTTTTCCCGGCGCTGTTTGATTCCAAGCGGGATGGACATTCCCACCAGGAACAGGAATGCCGGAAAGACCACATCAGCAAGTCCCATTCCATCTTCCTCTGCCGCTGTATGCTCAAGCCACTGCGGAATATTTGTAAGTGACCACAGGTCATTCACAAATATCATCAGCAGCATGGTCAGGGCGCGTAATACATCTATTGCGGCAATGCGCAGATTTGAATTAGTTTGCATTGTTTATGTAAAAATTCAAAAGTAAAAAGTAAAATTTTATAAACCTCGGGATTCAACCTCGGTAGACGAGCCCATTTTTACTTTTACATTTGATTTTTTACTTAATTTCAGCCATGATCTCCTACAATACCAAGGACTGGTTCACCTTCATTTTCAAGATCCACAAAGCAGATACGGTACGTAAGCTGGCCCCGCTTATCATCGGTATTTGTGTTTACTCGGGCATCATTGCCTATCTCGAACTGGAATACTGGAAGCTTTCTGAAAAGAGTTATGTCAGTCATATTCCGGTAATGCACAGCCTGCTTGGGTTCGCGATCTCCATGCTGCTGGTATTCCGGACCAACACGGCCTATGACCGATGGTGGGAAGGCAGGAAGCTATGGGGCGCACTCGTTAACAACAGCCGTAACCTGGCGTTGAAGCTGAATGTGATCCTGCCACTGGAAGAAAAGGCACAACGCGCGTTCTTCCGTAAGATCATCCCCGCCTATGCTTACGCATTGCATAATCACCTTCATAAAGAGCATACAAGGGTAGAACTCTTCGAAGCAGATGAGCATAAACAGGTGTTTGAAAAGATCGACAGGGAAAAGCATATTCCCAACCAACTGGCCGCGCTCATCTATCAGCATATCCACCAGTTGCATAAAAGCGGGGTGATCTCCGGAGAGCAATTGATCTACCTGAATGCAGAGTTGCTTTCTTTTACAGACATCTGCGGCGCCTGCGAACGTATCAAGAACACCCCTATTCCTTTTTCATACAGCGTATTCATCAAGAAATTCATTTTTGTTTACGTGATGACATTGCCGTTCGGATTCGTTTTCCAGCTCGGCTATTATGTGATCCCGATCGTTGCATTCATCTTTTACGTGCTGGCCAGCCTTGAACTGATCGCGGAAGAGATCGAAGATCCATTTGGTGGTGACGCGAATGACGTACCAACGGATAAGATCGCCCATAATATCCACAGGAATGTGAATGATATTATTCACTAAGAAGTTTAAGAATATAGGTCGAAAATCAAAAGTAAAAACTGGAAATGCCGTCAAAAGAGTAGTTTTTTACTTTTTACGTTTGATTTTTTAATTTTTAATTCCTCATCATGCCAAAACTGCTAACTGCAATCTGTTTCCTTTTCTGCATTCAGTCATTTTCACAAACGCCACTCTCGCCGCTGACAGTGGACAAGATCATGCGAGATCCGAAATGGATGGGAACATCCCCTACCGGTACGCAATGGACCGGTGACGGACAGTATCTGTATTTCAATTGGAATCCTGACGGCGCGCTGGCCGACTCCTCTTATTATATTTCGCTTAAAGACAAAACGCCGCGTAAGGCGTCTGTTACAGAAACACAGGACCTTCGCAGCATCGGCACTTTCCTCTACAACCAGGCTCGAACTGCTTATGTATACGGCCGCGATGGTGACGTGTTCTATGTGGAGGTAAAAACAGGCAAAACAAAACGTATTACACAAACCATCGAGATAGAGTCCGGGGCACAGTTTTCTTTCAACGATACAAAGATCGTGTACTCGCGCAGTATGAATCTGTATGCATGGGACATTGCTGGCGGGGAAACCATCCAACTGACCAACGTTCGCTCAGGGGAAACTCCGGCAGCTCCCGCTGCTGTAGCCGCCGGTGCCGGTGCTGGTGGAGGTCAACGCAGAGGCGGCCCTCCCACTGCTATCACCGGGGGACCAATTCCCGCCACACCGCGCGCCGATGTGAACCTCCAGGAAGAATGGATGAAAAACGACCAGCTTCGGTATTTCGAAGTTTTGCGTTCCCGTAAAGAAAAAAGAGAAAAAGGCGAAGCATATACAAAAACACTCCCCAAACAAAAAGAACTGAAAAGCATTCCCCTGGGAGATAAGGCCCTGCAGGGTCTGAACATCAGCCCTGACGGCCGCTTTGTGACCTACCGTCTTTTAAAAGCAGCAACAAATGCAAAGTCGACCATTGTACCGAGCTACGTAACAGAATCCGGATTTACGACTGACCTTCCTGCCCGTACAAAAGTTGGTGCACCAATGGGTAGTTCCGAATTCTATGTATATGATCGCGCAAAAGATACCGTATGGATGGTCAGAACGGATTCCATTCCTGGTATCAGAGATCTTCCTGACTATGTAAAAGACTATCCAAAACAGGCGGAAGAAAGGAAGAAAAGAAATGCCGTCCGTGCGGTTAGTATCAGCGGGCCTTTCTGGTCTCCCAATGGAAAATATGCCGTACTGGATATCCGCGCAGAAGACAGCAAAGACCGCTGGCTGATGCTGCTGGATACCGCTTCCGGTAAACTCAACCTGCTGGACCGTCAGCGGGATGAGGCATGGATCGCCGGACCCGGCATTGGTTTTGGCGGCACCGGCTGGATCGATGAACAGACTTTCTATTTCCAGTCGGAAGCAACGGGCTATTCACATCTCTACACATTCAATGCGGCTACCGGTGAAAAGAAAGCCCTGACAGAAGGAAAATATGAAGTGCAGCAGGCAAGGCTTTCAAAAGACAAAAAGACCTTTTACCTGAGTACAAATGAAGTACATCCGGGTGAACAGCACTTTTATCGCCTTACGATTGCAACTGGAAAAAAAGAACAGCTGACAACGATGACGGGCTCCAACCAGGTCACTATATCCCCTGATGAAAAGTATCTGGCTATCCTGTATTCTTATTCGAATAAGCCGTGGGAACTTTATCTCCAGGAAAATAAACCCGGCGCGAAGATGGAACAGATCACGGATAAGGCACAGAGTGCTGAATTCAAAAGCTATAACTGGCGCGAACCTGAAGTGATCAGTTTTCCCGCCCGCGATGGCGGTACAGTATATGCACGCCTGTATAAACCAGCCAACCCCGCTCCCTCCAAACCCGCTGTGCTTTTTGTTCATGGAGCAGGCTACCTGCAGAATGCGCATAAGTGGTGGAGCAGCTATTTCCGCGAGTATATGTTCAACAACATGCTCGTTGATAACGGTTATTACGTAATGGATATCGATTATCGTGGGAGTGCTGGTTATGGCCGCGACTGGAGAACCGGTATCTATCGCCACATGGGTGGAAAAGACCTTTCGGATCATGTGGATGCCGTGCAGTACCTCGTAAAGAATTTTGGTGTAAATGCTGCCAATGTGGGTCTGTATGGTGGTTCTTATGGCGGTTTCATCTCCCTGATGGCTTTGTTCACCGAACCGAACGTATTTAAATCAGGCGCTGCATTAAGACCGGTTACAGATTGGGCCAATTATAATCATGGCTATACTTCCAACATTCTGAACGAGCCTTTTAATGACAGCATCGCCTACAAAAAAAGCTCCCCTTTCTATTTTGCGGAAGGACTGAAAGGAAATCTGCTGATCTGCCACGGCATGGTCGACGTGAACGTTCATTACCAGGATGCAGTGAAGCTGTCGCAGCGACTGATCGAACTGGGGAAAGACAACTGGGAGCTTGCGTCTTATCCTATGGAAGATCATGGCTTCGTGGAACCCAGCAGCTGGACAGATGAATACAAAAGGATTTTTAAACTTTTTGAGAAGACTTTAAAGAACTAAAACATATCTTCGGGAAACACCGATTAGTATTGTTTGCCATTGACCTCAGGCCATCCACCTTCGAAGAAGCTAGCCGGATGACCTGCGATCAATGGCAAACTGGTTTTAACAATTCAAAACTAAACCATGAAGTATCAAAACATTCTGCTGCTCCTGTTTTGTGTTATCAGCATCGAGCTGTTTGCTCAAAACAACCTTACGATCAGCCCCGAAAAACCTAAGGCCGGAGATCTGATCACAATTACTTATGAACCTGCGGGTGATCTCGCCGGCACCACTGCACTGGTAGAGGCCGTTGCTTACCAGATGGGGGAAAAAGGTTCAAAAGCCTTTGATGTAAAACTTACCAGGAGCTTTGGTAAGTTGAAAGGAACTGTTCAAACAGATACCAGCGGAAGCTTCCTGTACTTTTCTTTTTCAGTAGATAAGAAATTTGATAACAACTTTAATAAGGGATATGCCTGTTTCCTGCTGAACAATGAGGAAAAGATCAAGCGTGCAGCTTATATCCAAAAGTCTTTTTATCATCAGTATTATATCACACAGGCTGGTGGTGAAAAAGATAACGCAGAAGCAGTGAAGGCTTATGAAAAAGAGTTTGAACTCTATCCGGAGAGCAAAAAGAGTAACTACGCAAGTTATCTCCGCATGATAACCGCCGACAATGCCGTTGCTGGCGCTACTGCTACTCAGAAAGAGATCGAAGCTGTTCTCAAAGCAGGTCTGCAGGAAGAAGCAGATTACACCTATCTCGAAAATATTTACCTCTCCGCTAAATTAGCACAGCAGCAAAAGCTGATCAGCTCATTGAAAAAGGAGAAATTTCCCAAAGGCAGATGGACGATCGTTGAGCAGGTGAATAAATTTTACAGCGAGAAAGATCCTGCAAAGAAAGAAGCAATGCTGGCGGAGATCACCAACAAGGTTGAAACAGATTCTGCCTGGAAAGACTACAGGAATAGTTTAACAAATTTCCAAATGACCGCTATCAGCAGCTATATCGCTGCCAAGGACTGGGCAGGGTTGAAAAAAGCTATCGAATCAAATCCTGTAAAGGATTCAGCGCAGCTGGCTTCATTGTATAACAACGCGGCCTGGAATATCCAGGAATCAGGCGGCGACCTGGAACTGGCTGAAAAGATGTCTGCATTCGCGGCTGCGTATACAAAACAGCAATGGAAATCCCCCACAAAACCAAAGGCTGACTACCAGACGCAGAAGCAATGGGAAAGCGCACGTAAAGCCACTTATGGCATGTATGCTGATACCTATGCAATGGTTCTTTACAAACGCGGTCAATATAAGAAAGGATACCCTTATGCGAAGGAATCGGCGATCGTGATCAACGAAGGAAAAGGCGCAGACAATAACGGTACTTATGCGTTACTGGCAGAAAAAGTATTACCGGTAAAAACTTACAAAAAGGAACTTGAACAATTTGTTAAGGATGGCAAATCGACTTCAGGCATCACCGAGATCCTTGAACGCGCTTATGTAAAAGAGAAAAAATCAAAAGAAGGTTTCGACGCTTACATTGGTAAGCTGAAAGAAGAAAGCCATCTTGCTATGCTCGCTCACCTGAAAGAATCAATGATCAATGAAAAAGCCCCTGCCTTTGCTCTGCTGAATCTCGATGGCAAAAAGATCGATATTGCTGAGCTGAAAGGTAAGGTGGTGATCGTTGACTTCTGGGCTACCTGGTGCGGACCATGTAAAGCATCTTTCCCCGGCATGCAGAAAACGCAGGATCAATACAAAGACGATCCAAACGTAAAATTCGTATTCGTTGACACCTGGGAACAGGTAGATGAAAAAGAAAAAAATGCAAAGGACTTCATCGTTAAAAATAACTACAGCTTTGATGTATTGATGGACAATGACAGCAAAGTGGTTGAGCAATTCAAGGTGGATGGTATCCCTACCAAATTCGTGATCGATAAAGAAGGCAATATCCGCTTCAAAGCCGTTGGCTTTGACGGTAGCGACGATAAACTGGTGCAGGAATTGTCTGCCATGATCGAACTGGCGGGCAAGAGTGCTGCGGCCGGTGACGGGAAGAAGGCGTTTTAAGAAAGAGGATGGCCGGTGGCCAAATCTTGAACTCGAATAGTCTAAAAGTATTGAAGCCTTCCATAAACGGGAAGGCTTCAACTTTTTAGAACAGCAACGGGCATAAGATTCGCCCAACAGCCAACGGTCATCAGCTATCGATCCATCCCCGCGAGCTGTCCTTTAACAGTACAAACTTCCTATATTTGTACCCTAACAAACAAGGTTATGGCGAAGGAATTCGAAGATTTCGATGCGAACCTGGCTGGTGAAGAAGGAAAAACGGAAGAGACAAAGTCCAGCTGGTTCAAACGGATAAAAAAAGGTATCAATACAAAAACCTCAGAAAAAAAGGAAACTCCGGAAGGCTTATGGACAAAATGCCCGGATTGCAACTATATCTGTACGGTATCTGAACTGCGTGAACACTTATTTGTTTGCCCGAAATGCAGATACCATCATCGCATAAACAGCAGTGAGTATTACGATATCCTGTTTGATAATTCGGAATTCACAGAGTTGTTTGAAAACATCCGGTCCAAGGATTATCTCGGGTTTACAGATCTGAAACCGTATAAAAAGCGGTTGGAGGAGATCTGGAGTAAATCCGATCTGAAAGATTCCATGCGTGTTGCAGTAGGAAAAGTTGGTGGTCAGGATCTCGTCATCGCCTGTATGGATTTTGAATTCATTGGAGGATCACTTGGGAGTGTAATGGGAGAAAAATTCTCTCGCGCGGTGGATCATTGCGTAGCCAATAAGATCCCCTATATGGTGATCAGTAAAAGTGGTGGGGCGAGAATGATGGAAAGTGCATTTTCATTGATGCAGCTCGCTAAAACAAGCGGCAAACTGTCTCAATTGAGTGATGCCGGCCTGCCCTATATCTCTTTCCTGACGGATCCGACTTTCGGAGGCATCTCCGCTTCATTCGGCATGTTGGGAGACCTGAATATTGCAGAGCCAGGCGCCCTTATCGGATTTGCCGGACCCAGAGTTATTAAAGAAACGATCAAGAAAGACCTGCCGGAAGGATTTCAGCGCAGTGAATTCCTATTGGAGCACGGATTTCTCGATTTTATTGTACCAAGAACAGAATTGAAGGATAGGCTGGCGAAAGTGATCAGCTTGTTCAAAAACTAGCAATCTTCAAGGATTAAGTAAAAAGTCAAAA
>JBEVKW010000263.1:0-41849 GCA_040509495.1 Chitinophagaceae bacterium
TTTACTTATTTCCTGAACAACCTCGCCGCCATCTCCTTATCATGCCCATACACATCATCCCTGAAATTCAACTGACCGTTTCTGTCGACCCATGCGGTGAAGTAGCAGATAAATACAGGCAATGTTTTTTTTAAGGTCACATATTTTTCCTTTCCTGCATTCATGGCTTTTGTGATGCTGGTTGAATCCCAGGCGGGTTCATTGCGCAGCAGGTAAGTGGCCAGTTTCTTTGGCTCCGCAAGGCGGATGCACCCGTGGCTGAATGCGCGGCTGCTTTCATTGAACAGGCTTTTGGAAGGCGTATCGTGCAGGTAAATGTTGTAGCTATTCGGGAATAAGAACTTTACCAGGCCGAGGGAATTTTTGATGCCGGGTTTTTGTCTCACGGCTCCGCCATTCCATTCCATGTTATGGTTGGCGAGATAGTTCTTATTGCGGGCCATACCTGGCACTACTTCATTTTTGATGATGCTTGGCGGTACGTTCCAGTATGGACTGAATACGATGTATTTCATATCGCCGTTGAAGATAACAGTGCTATGCGCCTGCGAACCGACAACAACATTCATGTTCCAGGCGTATTTTCCACCTTCATAAACGTGCAGGCTGTATTCGGGGATATTCACCAGCAGATAATCTTCTTTCGGTTCTGCCGGTACCCAACGCAATCTTTCCATATTGATGAGCAACTGGCGGATCCTTTCACTAACAGGTTTATTCATTTGTGTAAGCAGTGCAGGGCCGGCTACGCCATCATCTTTCAATCCAAAACGGCGCTGATAGTTTTTCAACGCGGCCGTAAGCGAAGTATCAAAACGATTACTGCTATCGGCCTGCTTCAGATCTCCGTAAAGAAACAGCCGTTGACGTAACGCGGCAATTGTTTCTGAAGAATCGCCCTCGCGAAGGGATTTCTTTCCTGCAGGAAGGGGAATGGGTTTCCATCCATCTCCTTTTTCAATGGCGTAATATTTTACGAGGTATTCTTTGAGCAGGTTGTATTGACGGTTCACTGGTTCGTACGCAGTAAGGTTTTGTCCCTTATGTTTAAGCATTGAATCGAGTACTTCAACAGCATCGATCTTTTTCCGGGGAATGAACCAGCCCAGGTCTTTTGTGCTGATATCTTTTCTGCCGGCATAGGCGCTTGAAGCATACCGGAAAAATTGTTCGGTAAGCAGCAACTCTGTTTTCAGTTTTAGCGAATCAGGTGCGCGGGCGAAGGTGGTTGAGTCGCTGAGAGAGTCGATCAGCGGCTGCAAAGCGGCGATATAGGTGGAGCTGTCGCCCGAATAGTGCAGGTAATCGTTCTGCAGGTTCAAAAAAGTGGTTGCGTAGTCGGCCATTCCCTGCGGGAAGAACCAGGCATATTGAAAGTTTCGCTGATTGTAAAAATTCCGTAAGGAAACGGCCATGCTGTCATCGAGTTTTTCACTGATCATGAAACTTTCAAGCTTGGTACTGTCGAAGAACAGTTCGCTGTAGGCGTTTACGATGGAGATCGTCGTGTCCCGCTTTACGGGTTCGGGAAGTTTTTTTTACGGAGACTTGCAGGAGAAGGCGATGATGGCAAGGGTGGCGATAAGGAGTTGAGGTAGTTTCATATGAGCAAGTTACTGATTAGATGGGAATTGGCGTAGCTGGAACGCGGCGGACGCAGCGCTACGCAGCGGACGCGGCGAAACGGCCGTGGAAGAATTGTATTCGTTGCGATCGCTGCGTATCGCTGCGTCCGCCGCGCTCCAACTATGCCAGTCGAAAAAAATCTCCCGAAATCACAAATTTTCGAATTGGCAGAACCATTTACCAACCTTACCTTTGCCGCCAAAATAAACACTCTCCTATATATATGGCCAACGTAGGTAAAGTAAAACAGATCATCGGCGCGGTAATCGACGTGCAATTCGATGGCAAACTCCCTGAGATCTATAACGCATTGGAAATCAAGAAGGAAAACGGGGATGTCCTCGTCCTTGAGGTGCAACAGCACTTGGGAGAAGACAGCGTTCGTACCATTGCGATGGATGGAACGGAAGGTCTTGTGCGTGGTACCACAGTAACAGATACAGGTCGTGCGATCACTATGCCAACCGGCGAAGCGATCAAAGGCCGTCTGTTCAACGTAACAGGAGATCCTATCGATGGATTGCCAGTTGTGTCAAAGGAGGGTGGTCGTGCTATTCACGCCAAACCACCAGCGTTTGAGAACCTGAGTACAGCTTCTGAAGTGTTGTACACCGGTATTAAAGTGATCGACCTGATCGAGCCTTATGCAAAAGGTGGTAAGATCGGTTTGTTTGGTGGTGCGGGTGTAGGTAAAACCGTATTGATCCAGGAACTGATCAACAATATCGCGAAAGCTTATTCCGGTCTGTCTGTATTCGCAGGTGTGGGAGAAAGAACACGTGAGGGTAATGACCTGATGCGTGAGATGATCGAAGCAGGCATCATGAAATATGGTGACGCATTCAAGCACAGCATGGAAGAAGGTGGCTGGGATCTGTCAAAAGTGGATATGAACGAACTGGCTGATTCAAAAGCTACCTTCGTATTCGGACAGATGAACGAGCCTCCTGGTGCACGTGCGCGTGTAGCCCTGTCTGGTCTGACGATCGCTGAATACTATCGTGATGGTGACGGTTCTGGTAAAGGCCGTGACATCCTGTTCTTCGTAGACAACATCTTCCGTTTCACACAAGCTGGTTCTGAAGTATCCGCCCTCCTCGGCCGTATGCCTTCAGCGGTAGGTTACCAACCTACACTGGCAACGGAAATGGGTCTGATGCAGGAAAGGATCACTTCAACAAAAAATGGTTCGATCACTTCCGTACAGGCGGTTTACGTACCTGCGGATGACTTGACTGACCCGGCTCCTGCAACAACCTTCGCTCACCTTGATGCAACAACCGTATTGAGCCGTAAGATCGCTGACCTTGGTATCTATCCTGCGGTGGATCCACTGGATTCTACTTCAAGGATCCTGACCCCATTGATCGTTGGTGACGCTCACTATAACACGGCAAACCGTGTAAAACTGATGCTGCAGCGTTATAAAGAATTACAGGATATCATCGCGATCCTCGGTTTGGACGAGTTGAGCGACGAAGATAAAATGACCGTTGCCCGCGCTCGTAAAGTACAGCGTTTCCTTTCCCAGCCATTCCACGTGGCTGAAGCCTTCACTGGTCTGAAAGGTGTACTGGTTCCGATCGAAGAAACGATCCGTGGTTTCAATATGATCATGGATGGCGAAGTAGACGAATATCCTGAAGCTGCTTTCAACCTTGTAGGTAGCATCGATGATGCGATCGAAAAAGGTAAGAAGTTGTTGGCTCAGGCGCAAGGATAAAAAAGTTTAGAAGTTCAAAGGTTTAAAAGTTTAAAAGTTCGTCCGGACGCTTAAACTTTTAAACCTTGAAACTTTTAAACCTTAGAACTATCAAACTTTCAAATTCTTTATGACTCTAGAGATACTAACTCCCGAAAAAAAGCTCTACAGCGGCGAAGTGTATGGCGTGCAAATGCCAGGCATCAGTGGTTCTTTTGAGGTGCTGGAGAAACATGCCCCATTGGTAAGCGCACTCAAAGCCGGCCGTTTAAAGGTTCTGAAGGACAAACAAAATCATTTTGCTTTCTTCGATATACAAGGCGGATTTGTGGAAGTATTGCACAACAAGGTGACCGTACTTGTAGAAGGAGCCACACCGGTGGACGCTGCATAAAACAGATCCCCCCTTTATCAGACCGATTCATTCAGTGATCAGGAACCGAGGGGTAAATAGACTGGCGAAAAACCAGCCTATCCGGATTGTGAAAACTATTATTATCCAGCCCTTCTGGCTTTAGCCGGAAGGGTTTTCTTTTTTCTTTTTTCGTTGACCGTTGTCCGTTAACCGTTGACCGGATCTCGATGAAATAAAAAGACTAAGCAAAAAAGCCTTCCGTTAGCGGAAGGCTCCATATCAAAAACGATTTCAATAAAATCGGTCAACGGTCAACGGACAACGATCAACGATCAACGGCCATCGGCCATCGTCCTCAAGACTGCCCTTTCTTCCTCTTCTGCTCCTGTTCCGCATATCCGAATACTTTTTTCATCAGATCGGTTTTGCGGAATTCATATTTGGTGCGGATCTTTTCTTCTTCGTCAGCCACCGACGTGAACATGCCGTCGATAGCGCGGGCAGCAATAAAATCGGTGAGGCTGGTTTCTACCTTGTTGCCAATGAGCGGGATCTTGTTATATACATTGGCAAGATTGCTCCAGGCCCTGTTGGCTCCATTGAGATTGGCAGTGCTGTCAACAATCGGACGGAATGCGACCATCAATTGGGGCGACATAGATGTTTTAAAATAATCTGTCGCTGCATGCAGGTTATCTGTCAGCAAGAGACTGGCGGCATCTGTCAGTGTCATTTGTTTTACTGAATTAAGGAAGATCGGTTTTGCTGCCACTACTGCAGATGTCATTGCAGTGGTGAATTTGCTGGTCACTTCATTGACAAGGCTGGTCATACCGATATCTCTTAGTGTCTTTTCGATTTTCGCGGCATCTCCCGGTAGTGCAAAGCGCAAAAGCGGGTTGCCGTTATTCGGGTTGGCGAAAGCGTCAAAGCCGGAGAACAAGCCTTGCGTTAAAGCGTCTTTCAGACCGCCGGCCATCTCCGCCTGTGATGGGATCAACACTGACCCAATTTGTTTGAGTGTATCACAGGACGACAGGAAAATAGTAGAGCAGAGCGAAAGGCTTAGCAGGAAGCGTTTCATAGTGTTAGTGTTTTATAGCGCGAAAGTAAAGAAACGTTGACCGTTGTTGATTGACGGTTGTCCGATTTTTCTTTTTATTGTTTATGCACCGCTTGTTTTGTAACCATTCCGCCATTTCCTTGGTAGACGGCAGACGTCAAAGAACAACCAGGCTCAATTCAATTGCGGATCAATCGGAAAGTTGATCATCATTTCATAGTCGCCGCCAAGATGTTTAAGCGCGTCTTTCCAGGTATTATTGATATTGTCTGTAAATACAAGACGTTTGGTTGCCGATGCGGTGAGCCAGGATTTCTCCTTCATCTCTTCCTCCAGTTGACCGTCTCCCCAGCCTGAATAGCCGATGAAAAAGCGGATCTTAAGACTGTCCGCACGTCCTGATTTAACCAGCGCCATAGCTTTACCGAAATCTCCTCCCCAGTACACGCCTTCAGTGATCTCCTGGCCTCCGGGGATCTCGCCGGGATATTGATGTACAAAATGAATCGTGTCCATCTGCACAGGGCCTCCATAGAAGACCGGCAGGGAGAAACCTTCCATCTCCGGAACCAACTGCTCCAGGGTACTGCCGTAAGGGCGGTTTATCACGAAACCGAAGCTTCCTTCCTCATTATGTTCGCAAAGCAACACCACGGTCCGAAGGAAATTCGGGTCCTTCAGGAACGGGTCTGCAATCAGTAAAACACCTGTGCCGGGTTCAATCATAGTTCAATTTAAGAAGATAAAGGTTATGGAGGAAGAAATATCATGCCGGAATCGTTGTCCGTTGTCCGTTGACCGTTGTCCGGGACCGTGGAAAAGAATGACCGACAATATAGAGAGTGTTTCCCGGTCAACGTTGAACGGTCAACGGACAACGAAATCGCGATAGCGAATACAAAAGCCTCGTTAAATTCCACCACCGGCCACCATTCCCCTTATCCATGCCGCATATCTATAGTATTTTTACAGGATCAAATAGATAAAACCTTTTATCTTTCCGCTAACTAAAGAGGACCAGTTTTGAAAAAAATCTTTCTTGTCATTATTATTCTCATCAGCATTTCTCTGATCGGTATTATCCTGATCCAGCTTTCATGGTTGAAAAACATGATCCTGCTGAAAGAAGAACAGGTGAAAGAAAAGATCGACCGCGCTGTTGATAATGTTGGTCAGGAACTGAGCCAGTATAAGGGGAGCTACTGGAATAATAAGATCTCTTCGCAGAATAATACACCTTTTCCCGATGACTTTACTGAGTTGCTGAGACCTGTCACGATCGGAAAGAGATTTACAGGGTCAGAACTGGAAAGCAAGATCGCAAGTGCATTAAGAGCGCAGCAACTGGCCGGTATGCGGTTCGAATTTATCCTGTATGCCGGCGGCATGCGTAATGCATCGGGGATAGGTACGATCGAACGCGTATCCAAGAATTTCCTGGATGTGTATGAAGATACAAGTATCAATCACTCCCGCATCCTCAGCTTATATGCACCAAGCGGTTCGGCCGCGGAAAACCTGGCGGTAGATGAAACGTTTCATGTAGTGGCCATCAACTGGAAAGATTTTGCATTGAAAGAACTCCGGATGCCAATTGCCATGGCGATCTTTTTTACCGTAGTGATCATTGCCGCATTCTATCTTACTGTATATACAATGTTGCGTCAGAAAAAACTGGGCGAGATCAAGAATGATTTCATCAATAACATGACGCATGAATTCAAAACACCTATCGCCACCATCTCACTCGCCGTAGATGCGATGAAGAATGAAAAAGTGTTACAGAGCCGCGAAAAAATGAGCTACTTCAGCTCCATTATCAAAGAAGAAAATCAGCGCATGAACCGCCAGGTTGAAACCATCCTGAAAGCATCACAGCTTGAAAAGCAGGAAGTGAACCTGAACCTGCAGCCTATCAATGTAAACAAGGTGATCAAAGATGTGATCGACACATTCGCCCTTCAACTGCAGGAGAAACAAGGCCGCGCAGAAGTTACACTCGATGCGGAGAACGATGAGATCAATGCAGATGAAGTTCACTTCTCCAACCTGATCAATAACCTCGTTGACAATGCTGTAAAATACTCCAAGGAAAATACACCGATCCTTATCAAGATCTCTACTTCTTCGAATGATAAATCCCTTTTTATAAAAGTGGAAGACAATGGTATCGGTATGAGCAAGGAAACAGTAAAACGTGTGTTTGAACGTTTCTACCGCGCTCACACGGGAAACCTGCATAATGTTAAGGGCTTCGGGCTAGGACTGAGCTATGTGAAAACAATGGTGAATGCCCACGGCGGTGAGATCAAAGTGGAAAGCACACTCGGCAAGGGAAGTACGTTCACGCTGCAGCTGCCGTTGAGGAAGTGAGGAAAAGTTTAAAAGTTTAATAGTTTAAAGGTTTAAAAGTTTGATACCTTATCAGACATTTTTTAAACTCTTAAACTCTTAAACTTTTAAACTCCTAAACTCTTTAACTCTTAAACCTTTTAACCACCCCTCCGCACTCACGCCTATCCCCAAACATTATGGCAGCAGCAGGCAGCCATCTCCATAGCTCAGAAAGCGGAAATTTTTATCGAGCGCATATTGATACAGTTGCCTCCAGTTTTCACCGGCAAGAGCGGCAATGAGTAGTAACAATGTTGATTGTGGCTGGTGAAAATTTGTGATCAGCCCTTTTGCGATCCGGAATTTATATCCGGGCGCAATGATGATCTGCGTTTTGGTGATGAGCTGCTGAAGGTTGCTGGCTTCCATCCAACTGATCAAATGTGTCAACGCATCCTTTGCCGGCATATCCTGAACAGGAAGATCATAAACTTCCCATTGAGATAACCCGTTGACTCCCTCCCCCAGGGAAACTTTTACACCTAGCCAGTATAAACTCTCTATCGTTCGCATCGATGTGGTGCCCACAGGTATTACGGGATGATGAGATACTGTTTGGGCAAGCTGCCTCACCGTTTCAATAGAAACATCTATGAATTCAGCATGCATTTCATGTTCTTCAAGTGTATCAGCCTTGACCGGTTTGAACGTACCCGCACCTACATGCAGCGTTACATAAGCAATGCGGATGTTCTTTGAAGGAAGTTTGTTAAATATCTTTTCGGTGAAATGAAGTCCGGCTGTTGGTGCTGCAACAGACCCATCCATCTTTGCATAAATGGTTTGATATGTCTCGCTATCCAGGCGCTCCGCTTTACGTTTGATATACGGTGGGAGGGGAATGGCTCCTGCGAGATGAAGCACTTCGGCAAAATTTTTATCATCAGGTTGCCAGCTTAATTCAATAATAAAGCTCCCAGCTTTCTTCTCGATATACCGGGCTTCCAGTTGAAGATTTCCCAGTGGGGAATCGATATTCTTTTGCAATACCTGTCCCTGTTTCCATTTCGAAGCACCGCCGACAAGACAATGCCACCAGACTTTCCCTGTTTGCTGAAGTGCCGTTGTGATGTCTTTGTATTGTTCGTCCGGCTCGAGGCAGAAGATCTCGATCACACCGCCGGTTGGTTTCTGAAAAAGCAACCGGGCCTCCACCACTTTAGTGTTATTAAAGATCAGTAATGCATCTGCCGGTAAATGATCGCTGATGTTTGCATAAATGTCTTCACTGATCGTACCGTTTTTACAGGTCAGCAGTTTTGCTTGATCACGGGGACTGACAGGGTATTCTGCGATGCGTTCATTGGGAAGTTCATAGGTGAACTCCGTGATGGAAAGATGTTTCGGATGCATAAGTTCAGCGACCAACTGTCGCATTTGATGAGCAGCAAAGATAGAATACCGCGGCTTATGCACGGCAGTGTATAAACATGTCATTGCCGGGGAAATGCACATTTTATCTTTGTAATCCACCGGTTATCCACTGTAATCCACAGTTAATTCACCATCGTTTCACCTGTTTTAATTGTGAAATCCCTGAAAGCCCCGCCAGTCAACGTGTATACGTAAAAATTTTCTGTGGAAAAAATAAAAACAAGTAAAATTTGGGTCCAAAGTGGGAAAATGTGTTATTTTGTGTGAATTAATAGATAAATTGATTCAATTCCCTGACACTGATGGATTTTCTCGGAGAATTCGAGGCGACTTTAGACGCAAAGGGGCGTTTTCTTCTACCGGTTGGCTTTAAAAAGCAGCTTCCGGAAGAAGAGCAACATCGCTTTGTTATCAACAGGGGATTTGAAAAATGTTTGAGTCTGTACCCTGTGAAAAATTGGGAGCCACTCTTCGCCAGGATAAAGGGGCTGAATGATTTTGATCCGAAGGTTAGAGAGTTCAGGCGGTATTTTTTGAATGGCGCCACTTATGTGGAACCAGATAGTGCAGGTCGTTTACTGCTACCTCCCAATCTGAAAGCCCATGCCGATCTGCAGAAAGACATTGTGTTGGTAGCGGCGGGTGAAAAAATAGAAATCTGGGATAGTAATAAGTATAAACAGTTCTTTGATTCATTCTCACCGGAAGCATTCAGCCAGTTGGCTAAAGACGTGATGGTGGGCGATAATGATAACTAGCGTTGATGGAAGAGACGTACCACATACCAGTCTTATTGGAAGAAACAATTGATGGTCTTCAGATAAAACCTGATGGTATCTATGTGGATTGTACGTTCGGCGGAGGGGGCCACTCGCGCGCGATCCTGGAAAAGCTTGGACCGGAAGGCAAGCTTGTCGCATTCGACCAGGATGAAGATGCGAAAAGAAATCTGCCTGATGATGACCGGGTGATCTTTGTCCCGCACAACTTCCGTCACGTTCAGCGCTTTCTTCGCCTTCATCAGTTGAACGCGGTTGATGGTATTATGGCCGATCTCGGCGTAAGCAGTCACCAGTTCGATGAAGCTGCCCGTGGATTTTCCACGCGCTTTGATGGCGACCTTGACATGCGTATGGACCAGCGCCAAAGCGTAACAGCGTTTACCGTGGTGAATACCTATACCGAAGCACAGTTGCACAAACTGTTCGAGCAGTATGGCGAAGTCACCAATTCAAAAACACTGGCACGGAAGATCGTTGATGTCCGCAATCAGGTATCGCTCAAAACCATTGATGCTTTTAAGAATGCACTCCGTGAGGTGGTAAAAGGAAACCCCAATAAGTATTTTGCCCAGGTTTTCCAGGCTTTGCGCATTGAAGTGAATGACGAATTAGGCGCGTTGAAAGAAATGTTGCAACAGCTTCCAAAACTGCTGAAACCAGGTGGCCGCATCGCCATCATCACTTTTCATTCCTTAGAAGACAGACTGGTCAAAAACTTTTTCCGTCGCGGCACTTTTGAAGAGCCGGAGACGACGAATCCTTTTATCAATGACGAACAGGTGAACGAACTGCAGGTGATCACCAAAAAGCCGGTCATACCATCAGACGCAGAGCAAAAGAAGAACTCACGGTCAAGAAGTTCAAAACTTCGCGTCGCAGAGAAGGTGATGATGGTGTAAGGGAATAGTTTAAAAGTTCAAAAGTTTCAAGGTTTAAAAGTTGCCTGATAACAGCTTCACTCCTTAAACATTTAAGCGCTTAAATATTTAAAGATTAAAACTTTTGACCCGTGAAAGAGACTGAAGAGGATATAGTCGATACAGTGGATCCGGAAACGGAAGAAACTGCAGAGACAGAGAAAAAGGAGCGAAAGCCGCGGAAAAAGAAAGTGCCGTCGGCTGGCCGGGGTTGGAAACGGTGGTTGAATTACCAGGCAGTGGTTGTGCAGATCCCGTTCTTTCTCTTCCTCACATTGCTGGCCGTAGTCTATATATACAACGGTCACCTGGCAGATAAAACAGTGAGGCAGATCGGAAGAACATCAAGAGAAGTAAAAGAGCTGCAGTACGAATATAAAACGGTGAAGAGTGAAGTGATGTTCCGCAGCAAACAAAGCGAAATGGCCAAAGCAGTAGAGCCATTGGGTTTGAAAGAACTACTGCAACCTCCGGTAATACTGGAAGAAAAAAAAGAATAGAGGAGTAATAATAAGCAGGCTGACCATTGGAAACACGGCGCGACATATTGTGGAGAGTATATGTAAGCTTTCTCGGCATCGTGGTGCTGAGCATGCTGATACTGGGTAAAGCGTTTTATATCCAAAGATTTGAAGGCGAACGGTGGAGAAATCTGAGCGACAGTTTGCATCAGCGTATTGTAGAACTGGATGCCGACCGCGGAACGATCTATAGTGAAGACGGGCATATGCTCAGCACTTCCCTTCCGCAGTTTGACATCTATCTCGATTTCAAAGCGGATGGCCTGCGAGATAAAAATGGAAAAGTATTTCGCGACAACATCGATTCTTTTTCCATCGCCATGGCGAAGTTCTTTGGTGATAAAAGTTCAGGACAATACAAAGCCGAACTCAAGGAAGGTTACCGTAAGAAAAGCCGGTACTATTCGCTGAAGAAAAAATTGTCTTTTGAAGAATATAAAGCTTTCCGGCAATTTCCGCTGGTAAAGCTCGGACGGAATAAGAGTGGAGTGATCGTGGAAGAAAGCAGCAAACGCCTGTCTCCGTTTGGGCTGCTGGCCAACAGAACAATTGGTCTTTCACGGGAACACATCGCCAGCAATGGGAAAATGAAAAAGCAGAATGTAGGGCTGGAGAGAAGTTATGATAGCTTATTGACTGGACAGAAAGGACAGCGCCTCGTAAGGTTTGCAGCCGGAGGCGCTATACCGGTAGAAGGCTTCGAAGTGGAACCTGAAAATGGAAAAGACGTTTTCACCACATTAGATGTAAACATACAGGACATTACAGAGAACGCGCTGCTGAGAGTGATGGAAACGAATGAGTCAATGTACGGCACTGCGATCGTGATGGAAACAAAAACAGGAAAGATCAAAGCGATCGCTAATCTTGGCCGTCGCCCTGATGGAGGATACTGGGAAGACGATAACTACGCATTGCGTGTTACCGAACCAGGATCAACCATCAAACTGGTAACACTGCTCGCAATCCTGGAAAAAGGAACATCAAAGCTGAATGACCTCGTGGAAGTGGGAAGTGCAGGACGGATGATCGTGGGACCCAGGAATGTGAACGATGCAGAAAGATCTCCCAAACCTGTTCTGACAGTGGAAGAATGTTTCGCACATAGTTCAAACGTGGGAATGAGTAAGCTGGCTTTGAAAGCATTCGCACAAAATCCAAAGGAATTCCGTGACTACTTGCATAAGTACCATATGGATGTTCCTTCTCCGATAGATCTATCCAATATCCCCAAACCACAAGTTGCTCCGCTTGATAAGAATAGCGGCGGAGTGATGAACATGATCACGATGAGCTTCGGATACGCCGTTCAGGTAAGTCCATTGCACACGCTGACACTTTATAACGCGATCGCAAACAATGGCCGGATGATGAAACCGTATCTGGTTAGCAGTATCCGCCAGGACGGGATCATGGTTAAACAGTTCGAACCAACGGTGATCGAAGAGAATATTTCAAGGCCCGAGGTAATTGAGGCGGCGAAAAGAAGCATGGAAGCAGTGGTAAAAGAAGGAACAGGAAGACCGGTGTTCAAAGATTTTCCTTTCGCAGTGGCAGGGAAAACCGGAACAGCGCACGTTGCTGATGGAAATATCAAGTACCCGCATGGCGTATACCAGGCAAGCTTTGTGGGATACTTCCCGGCTAACGATCCGCAATACACCTGCATCGTGGTAATAAGAAGTAAGCCACATGCTGCGATACATTATGGCGGTTCATTAAGCGGCCCAGTGTTCAAGGAAATTGCGACCAAGCTGTACGCCATGTATGTAAATAAAAAAGAACCGGTGCAATGGATACCTAAAAAGGATAGCGCCGCTTTCTTTTACGCCGGCAACACAGAAGATATCAGAACCGTGTATAAAACGCTTAGCATGCCATACATGGACTCGGCAGCGCAGGCAAACTGGAGTAGCGTATACGCTGACAATTATAAACCGGTTGTGAAAAGTACCGGCGTCAAAGAGCGGGTAATGCCGAATGTCAGGGGAATGGGACTGAAAGATGCTTTGTTCATACTGGAGAATATGGGAATGAAAGTATCTGTGCAGGGGAAAGGAAAGGTATCCAGCCAATCGGTATCGCCCGGCACAGCTGTATTGAAAGGAATGCCTGTTTTGATTGAGTTGATTTAGTGACAACGTTATTAATAAGAAGTAAGAATGCAAATACTGAAGCTGTTGTTGAATTTTTACTTTTTACTTTTTAATTCGAATAACCTTGCTATTACGCGATATACTATATAAGGTAAGTATCAGGTCTGTAAGTGGAAGCACAGATGTTGAAGTGAACGATATACAGATCGATTCGCGGAAAGTGCAACCCGGTACATTGTTCATCGCCATTAAAGGTGTGGCAACGGATGGACATCAGTTCATTGAAAAAGCAATCGAAAGTGGTGCTGTAGCAATCATCAGTGAAGGACAGGTTTCAGCCCGCGAGGGAGTAACCATGCTGCAGGTGGAGAACAGTTCAGCCGCCGCAGGATATACCGCAAGCAATTTCTTTGGCCAGCCTTCTTCTAAAATGAAATTGGTTGGCGTAACCGGAACGAACGGTAAAACGACCATCGCTACACTGCTATACAAGTTGTTCACAGCGTTGGGATACAAATGCGGGTTATTGAGTACGGTTGATAATCACATTGGTGATAAAGTGGTGCCGGCAACGCATACCACACCGGATCCGATCAGCCTGAACCACTTGTTGAAAGAAATGGTAGAGGAAGAGTGTACGCATGTGTTCATGGAAGTCAGTTCGCACGCCGTTGCGCAACATCGCACAACAGGCCTGGAGTTTGACGGTGGTTTGTTCAGCAATATCACGCATGATCACCTGGATTATCACAAAACCTTTGACGAATATATCAGGGTTAAAAAAGCTTTTTTCGACGGCTTGTCATCCAGCGCATTTGCCATCAGCAATGCTGATGATAAAAGAGGCGAAGTGATGCTGCAGAATACAAATGCAAAAAAGTATTACTACAGCCTCAAAACCCTGGCTGACTTTAAAGGGAAGATCATTGAAAACGGATTGGCTGGCCTGGTGATGAATGTGAATGACCAGGAAGTGCATTTCCGGCTGATCGGCGAGTTCAATGCCTATAATCTGCTGGCTGTTTACGGTGCCGCGATCTGTATGGGTGAAGATAAACACGAAGTCCTGAGATGCCTGAGTGTGCTCACCGGCGCTGAAGGAAGATTTGATTATATGTTGTCAAAGAAGGAAAAAGTGATCGCGATCGTTGACTACGCACATACACCGGATGCATTGCTGAATGTGCTGGCAACCATCAAGAAGCTGAAGCGTGGATTTGAACAGGTGATCACAGTGGTGGGATGCGGCGGAGACAGGGATAAAACAAAAAGACCGGTCATGGCGGAAGTAGCGGTCGAGCACAGCGACAAAGTGGTATTTACCAGCGATAATCCGAGAAGTGAAGATCCGGCTCAGATCATAAAAGATATGGAGGATGGGCTTCCTCCGGCTGCAAGAAGAAAGTATTTATCAATAACGGACAGAAAAGAAGCGATCAAAACCGCGATCAGCCTGGCCGGAAAAGAAGATATCATTTTAATAGCTGGTAAAGGACACGAGAAATACCAGGAAATTAAAGGAGTAAGAAATCATTTTGACGATAAGGAAATAGTGAGGGAGATGTTTGAATTATTAGATAAGTAAAAAGTAAAAATTCAAAAGTAAAAAATACAGTTCACTGAGCGAAAAGCGCTTAATTACTGAGAGACGATGGTTTTTACTGGTGAATTTTTACTCTTTAATTAATACAGGATACCCGGTGCCGGATACTGAATTCCATGGACGGTATCAACATCTGGTTCCGGGCATCCTGTAACATATACCAATATCCTGTCTCAGATCGCAGACGCATCCAACATCCAACTATAAACAAAGCCAACAATGCTGTATCATTTATTTGAATGGTTTAAAGATCAGGGGTACAAGTTTGCCGGAAGCGAACTTTTCCGATTCATTTCTTTCAGAGTGATGCTGGCCGTTTTGTTGTCTTTATTCATCACCGCTTTTTACGGCAAGAAACTGATCAGGTTCTTACAGAAAAAGCAACTGGGAGAAACCGTAAGGGATCTTGGCCTGGCAGGTGAGCAGGTGAAAAAAGGAACACCGACAATGGGTGGGATCGTGATCATTCTGGCGATCATCATTCCAACCATCTTGTTTGCAAGACTAACATCAGTCTATATTATCCTGATGCTGGTCGCAACGATCTGGTTAGGCATTATCGGATTTATTGATGACTATCTCAAGCTGCGTGCAAAGAAGATCGCACAGCAGCAAGGTGTGAAATATGTAAAAGGTGATAAGGATGGACTGGCCGGATGGTTCAAGATCCTGGGCCAGGTAGGATTAGGCATCACGATCGGAGCAGTTCTTTATTTTAACAGCAATGTGAAGATCTGGAGAGAATACCAGGGCAATCCAAAGGGTGGAGATGTGATCGAGCGCGTGGTAAATGGCAAAACAAAATATTTTGTTGAAACAAAAGACCCGATCACAACGATCCCATTTGTAAAAAGTCACGAATTCAATTATACCAAGCTGCTGCCCGAAGTATTGCGTGATTACTCATGGTTGCTGTATATCGGGGTAGTGATCTTTATCATCACAGCTGTTTCCAACGGGGCGAATATCACGGATGGGTTGGATGGATTGGCTACGGGAACATCAGCATTGATTGGAGTCTGTTTGGGCATATTTGCTTATGCCAGCGGTAACTTCTTCTTTGCCGACTACCTTAATATAATGTATATACCGGGGCTGGACGAACTATCGATATTCATTGCATCCATGATCGGGGCTTGTATCGGGTTCTTGTGGTACAACTCTTATCCCGCCCAGGTATTTATGGGTGATACAGGAAGTTTGACATTGGGAGGTATCATCGCATCACTGGCGATCATTGTACACAAGGAGTTGCTGATCCCGATTTTCTGTGGCGTGTTCCTGGTAGAACTGGTAAGTGTGATGTTGCAGGTGAGCTACTTCAAATACACAAAGAAGAAATTCGGAGTGGGTAAACGGATCTTTTTAATGAGTCCGCTTCACCATCACTTCCAGAAGAAAGGATATCATGAGGCGAAGATCGTAACGAGGTTCTGGATTGTAACGATCCTTTGCGTTGTACTAAGCATTGTGACATTGAAGTTGAGATAGGACGGAGGGAAGAAGGTAAGTAAGATGATTCAAGATAATCAGCCTGGATCTTTCCCTGAGGAAAGAAGACAGACAGCAAGGATTTAAATGAAAAACCAAACCCAGCTGCTAATCCTTTGAGAACAGACTCTGATCTGAATTAATTGTGGTGCATTCCGGACTAATGCTTGTGAAGAACCAAATTTCCGTACAGGTGTACCAGGACGAACAATTCCTAAACATTTAAGTATGCTGAGGAATTAGGTGCATCCACCCTTGTTGTGGAGCTATGGTGACGGAATCAATTTTCGCTGAGCTTCGGCGAAATGAGATGAACAAATGACGAAACGTTTAGTCATATTAGGTGGTGGGGAAAGCGGCGTTGGGGCTGCAATCCTGGCAAAGCAGAAAGGATATGAAGTATTCGTTTCAGACGGAGGTTCTTTGAAGAATAATTATCGCAGCGATCTTGAACAGGCGGGAATCGAATTTGAGGAAGGAATGAATACTGAAGAGAAGATCCTTTCCGCAGATGAAGTGATGAAGAGTCCGGGCATTCCTGAAAAGAATGAAATAGTGAAGAAGATCCGGAAAAAGGGAATACCAGTGATCAGCGAAATAGAACTCGCGTACAGGTTCAAAGGAAACAGCAGGATCATCGCGATCACAGGAAGTAACGGAAAAACGACAACAACTGCACTGACCTATCATATATGCGTAAAAGCAGGACTCGATGCCGCACTTGTAGGCAATATCGGCTACTCTTTCGCAAGGCAGGTGGCCGAAGATCCAAAGCCGCTGTATGTTGCCGAGATCAGCAGTTTTCAATTGGACGATATCCACGAGTTCAGACCAGATATCGCCATCCTGACCAATATCACTGAAGACCACCTTGACCGCTACGATTATAAGTTCGAGAATTACATACGTAGCAAGTTTCGCATAGCAATGAATCAGCAGGAAGCTGACCAGTTCATTTACTGCGCGGATGATGAGATCACAATGAGATTTATTAACCAGTTCGATATTCACTCAAACCAACTGCCAATCAGTATGAAAACAGAAGTTAACAAAGGCGCATTTATAAAGGACGGAGATATGTATGTTCGGACAGGAGAAGAGTTCACGAGCATGAGTGTATACGACTTTGCCCTCAAGGGAAAACATAATCAATATAATACCATGGCAGCATGTGTAGCGGGAGCCACGATGGATATCCGGAAGGAAAAGATCCGCGAGGCCGTGCAGGATTTCCAAAGCCTGGAACACCGTATGGAGCCTGTGGCGACCATCCGCGGAGTAGAATTTATTAATGACAGCAAAGCAACCAACGTCAACTCTACCTGGTATGCATTGGAAAGCATGACCAAGCCGACCATCCTCGTACTTGGTGGTGTGGACAAGGGCAATGACTATTCGCTGATCAAAGAACTGGTTAAAGAAAAAGTAAAAGCGATCATTTGTCTTGGTGTTGATAACCGCAAGATCCATGAAGCTTTCGGAGATATTGTTAACCCTATAGTAAACACCGGCAGCGCCGTGGAATCCGTACATGCTGCTTTTCATTTTGCTGTTAAAGGCGATGTAGTACTGCTGAGCCCCGCCTGCGCCAGCTTCGACCTGTTCAAAAATTACGAGGATCGCGGGAATCAATTCAAGCAGGCGGTAAAAGATTTGTAGAGTGAACGTTTAAAAGTTTAATTGTTTAAATGTTTAAAAGTTTGAGGAACCCGAAAACTGTAACCACCAAATCACCCTGTACCTGATCCTTGAACTTTTAACTTTTAAACTGTTAAACACAAAAACTTTTAAACAATTTGATGGACGTAACTAAAGACATACGGTTTAACGAAATTGGAAACAGTTTCAACACGCGTAACCTGTTGAGCAAAACAAAAGGCGACAAGGTGATCTGGGCACTGGTTGTATTACTTGCCCTGGTTTCTTTGTTAGCCGTATACAGCGCAACAGGGTCTTTGGCATACAAGAATTATAAGGGCAATACAGAAGTTTATCTTTTCAAACAGGTCGCATTTATCCTGATCGGAATACTTGTGATCTACTTTGCCCATCTCGTAAATTATACCCTTTACTCAAAAATTGCTACCATTTTATTTTTACTGGTCATACCGCTGCTCATTTATACACTTTTCTTTGGTGTAAGAATGAACGAGGGTAGCCGTTGGATCAGGCTGCCCCTTATCAATATGACCATGCAGACTTCTGATCTGGCAAAGCTGGCGTTGTTCATGTACATCGCCAGAATGCTTAGCCGGAAACAGGAAGTGATAAAATCTTTCAAACAGGGATTTTTACCGGTGATGACACCGGTATTTATCGTTTGTGCGCTTATCGCGCCTGCAAACCTGTCCACCGCATTACTGCTCGGAGCAAGTTGCATGCTGCTGCTGTTTATTGGCCGGGCTAGCTCCAAACATTTATTGCTCACCATTGGGCTGGCTGCCATTCCGATCGTATTCCTGATCATGGCCGCAGTTGTACGTCACAAGAATACAACGGACGACGAAACCGCTGTGCAGAAAAAAGCTTCTTCGTCCTTATTTGCACGCGTAAATACCTGGATTGGCCGTGTAGAGAATTTCATTTACAGCAGTAATGAACCTGATAACGATGAAATGTACCAGGTGAATCAGGCAAAGATGGCGATCGCGAAAGGGGGAATACTCGGTGTGGGGCCGGGTAACAGTACAACGCGTGACTATCTTCCGCAGGCATATAACGATTTCATATTCGCGATCATCATCGAAGAGTATGGATTTCTTGGTGGGATATTTATTGTGTTCGTCTATCTCGTCTTCTTATACAGGTGTATCCGGATCTTCAAACGATGTCCGTATGCATTCGGTGCGTTTCTCGCATTAGGTTTGAGTTTTACACTCGCTATACAGGCTGTTGCCAACATGGCCGTTACCGTGAATCTTTTTCCGGTAACAGGTGTAACTCTTCCGCTGGTAAGTATGGGTGGATCCAGTTTCATCTTTACCTGCCTTGCGATCGGTATCATTCTTAGCGTGGCAAGGAACGTGGAGCAGTCAGAAGGAAGGGCGGCGTTGGCGACGACAGGAGAGGAAGTTTAAATGTTTCATGTTTACAGTTAAAAGTGTAACTGAACTGTAAGCAGCTTTGGAAATTGAAATAGAATAATTAGTTCTTAATAGTGCGGGTTTAATAAGAATATAACCTTTAAACTTTTAAACCGTTGAACTATTAAAAGATAAACGTTCGAACAATTGAGCAAAAAGATCATTATAGCAGGCGGTGGTACAGGAGGTCATATCTTTCCTGCAGTGGCTATTGCGAATGCTTTGAAGAAAGCTGACGGCAGTATCGAGATCTTATTTGTTGGGGCGAAGGGAAAGATGGAGATGGAGAAAGTGCCGCAGGCAGGATACAGGATCGAGGGATTGGATATTGCGGGATTCAACAGAAGTTCTTTATTGAAGAATACAAGCCTGCCATTCAAACTGATCAAAAGCTTTTTCCAGGTCAGATCGATCTTTAAGTCGTTCCGGCCAGATGCGGTGATCGGAGTGGGTGGATATTCAAGCTTTCCGGTTTTGCGGTTTGCACAATCGAAAGGAATACCAAGCTTTATCCATGAGTCAAATTCTTTTGCGGGTAAATCGAACATTCTTCTTGGGAAAAAAGCAACCGTCGTTTTTACAGGGACGGATGGAATGGAGAAATTTTTTCCGAAAGAAAAGATAATGGTTACCGGGAATCCTGTACGCGCGGGCATTGGGCAATCATCCGTTACCCGTGCAGAGGGTTGCAGTCACTTTTCCCTGAAAGATCAGAAAAAGACTTTGCTCGTGGTCGGAGGAAGTCTCGGGGCGAAAACGATCAATGAGTCGATCGATAAACATCTTGATGAACTGCTTGCCGCAGATCTGCAATTGATCTGGCAAACAGGTAAACCATATGCCGCCAAAGCAGAAGCACGTGTTGCAGGGAAAACAGACGTGTGGGTGAATGACTTTATCACTCAAATGGAATATGCTTATGCGGCAGCGGATATCGTGGTTGCACGGGCTGGTGCCATGACAGTAGCGGAATTGTGCGTAGTCAAAAAGCCAGTGCTGTTTGTTCCCTTCCCGTATGCAGCGGAAGATCATCAAACAGTGAACGCAAAACAACTGGTGGCTAAGGGTGCTGCGTTGATGATAAAAGACAGCGAAGCGCTGGACAAGATCGTCCCCATGGCAATCGAGCTGGCCGCCAATGAAGCACAGCAGGAACAAATGAAGAAAAACATTGCGGCATTGGCTGTTACCAATGCCGACAAAATTATAGCAGAGGCTATTTTGAAAAAGCTGAATGCGAAATGAAAACCATAGCCAATACTGTCCTTATGAAATCCCCTTTCCAGGGGCCGGCTTCAATTCGTGAAGTGTATTTTATCGGTATCGGAGGAATCGGGATGAGTGCGATCGCAAGGTTCTTTCATGCAAAAGGCGTGAAAGTGAGTGGATATGATAAAACACCAACACCGCTCACGCGGGAACTTGAAGCTAGCGGCATTGCCATCCACTATGAAGAAGACATCTCTAAGGTGAATGAAAATGCTGATATCGTTGTATACACGCCCGCTATACCAGCCGCTCACAAAGAGCTGTTGTATTACCGGGAAAAAGGAACGAAGATCGTAAAGCGCAGTGATGTGCTGCAATTGATATCAGAAGGTTCTTTTAATATATGTATTGCAGGAACGCATGGCAAAACCACTATCACAACGATGGTGGCGCATTTGCTTCGTGATACAGGATTTGGCTGCAACGCCTTTCTTGGGGGTATTGCCGTGAACTATGACACAAATTTCTGGAGCGATCCAAAGAATGTATGCGTGATAGAGGCAGATGAATATGACAGAAGTTTTTTGAAACTAAGCCCCGATATCGCGGTGATCACAGCCATGGACGCTGATCACCTCGATATATATGGCACCGCCGAAGCCGTGGAGCAGGGCTTTATCGATTTCAGTAACAGGCTCAGGGCAGGCGGTATCCTGTTCAGGAATTTCGGACTGAAAAGGGGAAAGGATCTCGCCAGTCATTTACCCGATACGCGATACGCCTACAGCGTTCAGAATGATCAGGCAGATGTATATGGCGAAAATATACGACTGGATAATGGCGGTTATGATTTCGATGTGATATTGCCCGGTGACAGGATCGACAATGTGCGGTTGAATATGGGAGGAATGCATAATGTAGAAAATGCGATTGCGGCTATCGCTGTCGCAAGCTCTTTGGGAATAGAGAAAGAGAAGATCCGCGCAGCCGTTGATTCATTCCGTGGTGTGAAAAGAAGGTTTGAATACCTCATTCGCAACCAGAAATTGGTATTTGTGGATGATTATGCACACCATCCGGAAGAATTGAGGGCATTGATCAATGGCGCGAGATCTTTGTTCAGGCAAAAAAAATGTACGATCATTTTTCAACCACACCTGTTCAGCCGGACACGCGATTTCGCAGATGGTTTTGCAGAAGTGCTCGACCTGGCAGATGAAGTGATCCTGCTGCCGATCTATCCTGCACGTGAATTACCCCTGGAAGGTGTTACCAGTGAAATGATCCTGGAAAAAATGAAGAATGATCATAAGCGTGTGCTGGATAAAGAAGAACTGTTGAAATGGATCGCCACGGATTATAAGGATAATATCAATGATGAATTTGGCAACCTGTTGATCACTGCAGGTGCAGGAGATATAGATACTTTGTTAACACCTATCAAAGAATTACTATCAGGCATATAAATTGAGTAGAAGGATATCCATACGGAAAGTTTTGTTCTTCGCCATGTGGCTGGTGATCGGTGCAGGTATGTTGACCCTGCTCATTGCAGCAATGGGAACGCAGCAACGGGATGCATGTAAGGATCTTGCAATCGTGATCAAAGGCGTACGCGGCGATGATTTCTTCCTTGATGAAACGGATATTCTGAAGCTGCTGAAAGTGGCGACAAAAGGAAAGATCAAAGGACAGCCGAAAGAAGCCTTCGATCTGCAACGAATGGAAGAGCTCCTGGAAAGTAACCAGTGGGTGAAAGATGCACAAATCTATTTCGATAGCCGGAATGTGCTGCACGTCACTGTTACCGAACGTGAGCCGGTCGCAAGAGTGTTTACAGCAAATGGCCGCTCATTTTATTTTGATGACCAGGCACAGATGATGGGCTTGTCGGAGAAGCTTAGCACGAGACTGCCTGTTTTTACCGGGTTTCCTGATAAAAAAATGGTGACTTCCGCAGACAGTTTGCTGATGAAAGATATAGTGTCAACAGCTTTGTTCATCAACAGCAACCCGTTCTGGTCGTCACAGGTTGCACAGATCAATATCGATCTCAGTTGCGGTGCAGGCTGCCGTGAAATGGAAATAACCCCGATGATCGGGAATCACGTGGTGAAAATAGGAGATGGAGAGAATATTGAAAGTAAGTTTAATCACCTGTTCATTTTTTATAAGCAGGTATTGAGCAAATCAGGATTTGATAAATACAGATCGATCGATGTTCGCTTTGACGGACAGGTGGTAGCGGCAAAAAGTGAAAACCCCAAAGTGGATTCGGTGCAATTGAGAAAGAATGTAGAAAAGTTGCTGAAGCAGATCAAAGAAATGGAGGAGTTGAATGAACGGCAATCGCTGCTTCCAACGCCGACGGCAATAACGCCTGTAATGCCTGCCGTGGATAGTTCGGACAAAAACCCGGAGCCTGAAGAGGAACAACCAGAAAAGCCTGCAGTAGAAGCACGCCAGCCAGAAAAGAGAGAAGGAAAAACGACCAATAGTAACAAAGACCGTGGAGGTAAGAAAAGCCCTGAGCCAACAAAAAAGCAGCCAAGGGCCGTAATGCCAAAGCGGAATTGATGAGTAAATAGTTTGAGCAATGGTTTTAAAGTTCTTTAAAACGCTAAAACTATTCAACTTTTTCGGGACGGAACAACTAAAAACAACATAAAAATGAATAACGAACAACCCATAATCGTTGGCCTCGACATTGGGACAACCAAGATTGCGGTGATCGCCGGACGCAAGAACGAGTTTGGCAAGCTGGAGATCCTTGGCTTTGGCAAAGCCAACTCCAATGGTGTGAAGCATGGACAGGTTTTAAATATAGACGAAACGATCAAAGCAATCCGCACGGCTCTGGATAACTGCTTTGCTTCAAACCCTAACCTTGATATTAAGGAAGTATACGTAGGTATTGCAGGCCATCATATAAAAAGCTTACAAACACGTGGTGATATCGTTCGTCAGTCAACTGATGAAGAGATCTCTCAACGTGAGATAGAACAACTGATCGGTGATCAGTATAAGACATATATCCCGGCTGGTGATCAGATCATTGATGTGATCCCGCAGGAGTTTACTGTTGACAACTTTCAGAACATTCCGAACCCGATCGGCTATGGTGGCGTGAAAATTGGAGCAAACTTTCACATCATCACAGGAGATAAGAATGCGATCCGTAATATCAATCGCAGCGTGGAGAAATCTGGCTTATTCACCAAAGATCTTGTGTTGCAGCCACTGGCTTCTTCATCTGCAGTAATGTGCCAGGAAGATCTCGAAGCAGGTGTGGCGATCGTAGACATCGGGGGTGGTACAACCGACCTTGCTGTGTTCTATGAAGGTATTTTGAAACATACCGCTGTGATTCCTTTTGCCGGAGAGAACATCACGAATGATATCAAAACCGGGCTGGGTGTTTTGAAAACACAGGCAGAACAGATGAAAGTTCAGTTTGGCAGTGCGTTGGCGAATGAAGCAAAAGCAAATGCCTATATCACGATCCCCGGTTTACGCGGTATGCCGGCCAAAGAGATCAGTGTGAAGAATCTTGCCAATATCATCCAGGCGAGAATGAGTGAGATCATGGATTTTGTAACATATCACCTGAAACAGGTTGGTTTGGATAATAAAGCGCTGAATGGTGGTGTAGTGCTTACTGGTGGCGGCTCTCAACTGCGTCACCTGATCCAGCTGACTGAATACGTAACTGGTTTGCCTGCAAGGATCGGCTTCCCGAATGAACACCTGGCAGCAGGGCATATCGAGGAACTGGCAAAACCAACTTACTCAACCTGTATTGGTCTTATCCTGAAAGGATACGACGACTATGAGCAGAATCGCAAACAGTTCGAGCGTGAATACCGCCGTGTGGAAGTACCCGAGAATCTCAAAAAGAATGAAGAACCGGTTGAGATCGCTGAAGTATTGGAAGAAGAAGAAGAGATGGAAATGCAAACCAGCGGTCGTCAGCGTCGTGGACTCAGTAATTTCTGGGGAAAATTCAAAGACGGCATTATAGATCTTTTCAAAGAGGAAGAAGATAAACACCTTTAAAAAGTAAAAATTCACAAGTAGAAATTAAAAAATCAACAAAGCGGGAAGATTTTTCTTTTCATGATGATGCTTTTTTTACTTTTTAATTTTGACTTTTTACTTATGATGTAACTAACCATTAAACAGACGAGAATGATACATTTTGATTTGCCAAAAGAAAAATCATCCATCATCAAGGTAATTGGTGTGGGTGGAGGTGGTGGTAACGCAGTTAACCACATGTTTAAACAGCAGATAGATGGCGTCAATTTTATAATATGTAACACAGATGCGCAGGCATTGTCCAATAGTGGAATACCTAACCGTGTTCAGTTAGGGCCACATCTTACACAGGGACTGGGTGCCGGTGCTAATCCGGATATTGGCCGCCAGGCGACCGAAGAATCATTGGAAGAATTGAAAGGCATCCTGGAAGTAAATACCAAAATGGCGTTCATCACGGCAGGCATGGGTGGTGGAACAGGTACCGGCGGTGCGCCGATCATCTCCAAAATCTGCAAGGACCTTGGGATCCTTACTGTAGGTATCGTTACAACGCCTTTCTCTTATGAGGGAAAGAAGCGCCAGATGCAGGCAGAAGAAGGGATCAAAACCATGAAGCAGTATGTTGACACGCTACTTGTGATCAGCAATGATAAACTGCGCCATCAGTTTGGTAATCTTAAAATGCGTGAAGCATTTGAGCGTGCGGATAATGTGCTGGCAACTGCAGCAAAATGTATTACAGATGTGATCAATAGCACCGGCCAGATCAACGTTGACTTTGCGGATGTTTGTACCGTAATGCGTAATGGCGGTGTTGCTATTCTCGGAAGTGCTGCCGTATCCGGTGAAGGACGCGCACACAGAGCAATTGAAGAAGCATTGAACTCTCCTTTGTTGAACGATAATGATATCAAAGGAGCAAAATGGATTCTGATCAATATCAACTCCGCTGAGGGTGAGCATGAGTTCACGATGGATGAGGTCGATATCATTCAAACACACCTGGTAAGCCAGGCTGGTGAAGGAACCGATGTGATCATGGGGCTTGGTTATGATGCATCTCTCGGAGATAAGCTTGGTATTACCCTGATCGCAACTGGTTTCGAATATAAAGATCCCTTCACCATGCCGGTTGCAAAGAAAGCTGAACCAAAGAAGGAAGAGAAGATCGTGCTTGAACTGGGAGCAAAACCTGAGTTGAAGAAAGAACCAGTGGTTAAACAGGAAGAAGAGAATATCGATCCGCTTGCTCCGAAGCTGGTAGGTGAAACCGCAGAAGACGTGCCAATGCCAGCATTGAACGATATGATAGAACCTGAGTTCGCAAGAGAAGATGAGCCAGTAATGCATTTCGATCTGTTCGGAGGTAAGCTTCCGGCTGAAAAGACCGCAAGGGCTGCAGAGGTATCGAATAACACGGCTCCTAAGAATAGCGCCGAAAAGAAGCCGCAAGCTGCACAACAGGAAGTTTTATTTTCTGTGAACCAGCCGAAAGCTCAATCTGCACCAACAGGAAACGATGAGCCTTCTACTTCGCCTTTCATTAAAACAGATGTACCGGCTAATAAGGCGGCATCCACATCTGGCATAGCCGGCGGTTATTTATCCCGTCCATCCAATATTTATGCAGAGGCAAAGAATGAAGTGCCGCAATCAATTCCATCACCGGAAAAGCCAGTTCCTCCGCCAGTTGTTACTGCGAAAGAAGAGGAGGAGATCCAGATGCAGCTGGTAGAAAGAAGCGATACGCCGACTACGGATATGTCACTGACTCATCACAACCAGCCAAACGCTGCCCTGGCCGATGAAACGCCAATGTTCGATGAAGCAGAAGATCAGAAACGTAAGGCCGCAGAGAGATTACATAAATTGCGCAACCTATCATTCAATGTGAATGGAGCTGATCCGAACAATGAATTTGAAACAGTGCCTGCATACATCCGCAGGAATATGGAATTATACAACAGCACTTCGCAAATTGAGAATTTTTACAGCAGTTACGAAGTGAAAAAAGATCATAATAACCAGACTCAGATCAGCACGATCAATACGTTTTTGGAAGGTAAAAAGCCTGACTAAGGGCTGAGAGGGCGAAAGAGGAAAAGAGTGTTTACTTTGTTCCTCTTTCGTTCCCAATGAAGCCAACGTAAGGAACGTGTTTTTAGTTGTTCCCCTGGCGTTTTCGCCAGGGGTTTTTTATTTTACCGGTGAAAGGAAGTATAAAATCTTGGGCCAGTCCAATTTGCATACGTTTCTTTACAGATCATCCACGAGAAACTTCTTCCTGGCGAAGAACACATACAGCGTAATGTAGGCGAGCACGCCAATGATCAGCGCAATTGCCGAAGGCGCATCAGGATAGAAGACTTTTTCCCCGAAAGGAATTGGTATCAGTACATCCGTTGTTTGTAAAGGAAGGAAGTAGCTGAAGGGCGTTGCTTTTGCCTGGAAGGTCAGCAAGCCGCAGATCAACCATTCGAATATCAGGCCATATAAAAAGAAGATAATGATCGCTAATCCGCTGCGACGGAACAATACCGCGAGCATTAATGCAAGGAACAGGTACGCGAGCGACTGAAAGAATACATATATCAGGTATTCCATTCCTTCAAAACTGAAACTCCCGCGGGATAGGCTGCCAAAGAACAATGAGGTGATTGCATTGAGTATGGTGATCAGCAATGAGAATAATACAACGATTGCGATCTTGACTCCGATAAATTGTTTCCGGCTCCAGCCATCAATGATATTCTGCCTGTGGGTTTTGAAGTTGAATTCATTTACCATCAGCATAATGATGATCATTCCAGGAAAATACAGCAGCCAACTGCTGAACCATCCAACGGTTTGCCATACTTTAGGAAATGCAAACGGGCTGCCAAGTAACATCGAGCTGGCAGGTACTTCTGACTGGGTTCTTTCCACCACGCTCCAGGCGATATAGTTAACAAGGAAGATGCTGGCCAGATATAATATAGAGAACACCCAGAAGGCACGATAGTTCTTTACTTTCAGCCACTCGATCTTTAAAAGGTGTAACATAAAATAAGTTTATGGGTATCAATTAACGTTCGCTTTTTGTTCCGGTGATTTCGAGGAAGGTTGCTTCGAGTGACTTACGTTTTGTATTCAACCGGCTTAGCACCATACCTTTCTCAAAGCAGTACTTATTAAATTGGGTCGCCGTGATATGTTCTTCGCAGGTCAGTTGCAAATACCCTTCGATCGATTGTACCCCCGTGATTCCCGGCATTGATCTGGCAATAGTATCAAGTGTCAGCAGATCGTCTGCGCTTACTTCAAGTATTGTCGTTTGCTGACCACCTCCTTTAGCATCCAGTATCTCGCGCACACTGCCCACGGCCTTCATATGTCCTTTCTGGATGATAGCGACGTGTGTACACACTTTCTCCACTTCATCAAGGATATGGCTGGCCATAATAATGGTCTTACCCTGTCCGCTCAACTCTTTGATAAGCGTTCTGATCTCCGCAATCCCTGCCGGATCAAGGCCATTGGTAGGCTCATCAAACACCAGTATATCGGGATTTCCCAGCAGGGCAGAAGCAATCGCAAGGCGCTGCTTCATACCAAGGGAATAAGTACTGAACTTTGAATGTTTTCTTTGTGTGAGGTTAACAATTTCAAGAACGCGCGCGATATCTTCCTTCCCTCTTTGTTTGATCTCGGCAGCAATGGCGAGATTCCTTTCACCGCTGAGGTAATGATAGAAGTTAGGCGTTTCAAGCAATGTTCCGATCCGTTGCCGGATAAGTTCTGATCCGGGTTGCCCATTCCATAGAAAGGTTCCCGAGCTGGCTTTTAAAATGTCCATGACTATGCCGAGCATGGTGGTTTTACCACTACCGTTCGGGCCTAAAATGCCGAACACACTTCCTTTCGGCACGTCGAATGAAACATTATCCAAAGCCTTGATCGGCCCGTAAAATTTGGATATTTTGTCAATACTGAGGATGGAACTCATAAATCTGAGATTGTGATCTGAAGATAGTGGTTTATGGCGCTTTTCAAAATTAAATAGTGGGCGTTCGGGTAAACAGAGGATAAGGGGCGGGTATAAAAAAACGGCAACCGGAGACCCCGGTTGCCGTTTTAGCCTAAGAAATGATATCAGTCTTTGTGCACAAACAGGTTATCGATCGCCTGCTGATTGAAATGAGCTACAGGATCCCCATTGATGTTATGGTAAACTGCGCTGACAAAGATCACTTCTGCCGCACTGATAATTGCAACGACAGCAAATGCACCCAATGAAGCAAGGACGATCCCCGCTACAGGATGAACCAATGATCCGACCAGGAAAAGAGGTAGTGCTATAATAAGAATGCCGATAAATTGTATCAATCCAAAACTGAATGTTGCGCCAAGACTTTGTCCCCATTTCTCCTTCATCATACTCGATGAACGTTTGAATGCTTCAAGCGGCCCCACATTTTCATATGCAATGACCGGTACAACGAAGAATGTAGCAACACCCCAAACGATGCCGATAATACCGGTGATCACTTTGCCAAGGATGCCGGAGTTCTCCTGGATCGCCTTTAAAATTGTGCCGATCACTGCGGCAAATACTGCCCATGAAAAGATAGCCCCGATGCGGCTAAGACTGAATTGAAGGCCAGCGCGGACCGTCACTTCTTCACCACGGAAATAAAGCCTGGTACAATGGACGAGCGCCATGTTGAAAAATACGATCACGAAATAGTTCACGATATAGAACAGGAAGATAGTGCCATAGACGGCAACCGGGTTTTCCGTTTCCATATTGTCCATGTCCCAGCCATTAACGGCAAGGATGCCTGTAAAGAATGAACCGATCACCAATACGAGGGAGATACCCGAAAGAATTGGGAAGATGATCAGTTGTTTGTTTTCTTTCAAAACTTTAAAGCTGTTCATGGCCATTGTCCAGCCATTTGACAAGCGATCAAGGAAACTCATAAGCCTGATGATTTTTGAAGATGAATATACAAATTGCAGGCGGACTTTCTATCGTTAAACTACTTAGGGGTTACGCCTCCCGGCCAGCTATCGTACACGTCCGCAGATCGTCCAACCTGTTACTTTAACTTATTGACCGCAACACCTTCTTTTGTGATGATAACCGGTTTGATCAGGCCATTCTCATCAAAATACATCCTGTCTATGCAGGTCTCTCTCGAGTTGCCATCTTTTTCTGTCATCGGGCGACGATGGTATACGATATACCATTGATCTTTCTTTTCATCATGCATCACGGAATGATGCCCGGCACCGTTTGCTATGGAAGGATTCTGCTGCAGTATCGTTCCGATCCTTTTGAACGGACCGAATGGTGAATCTGCAATAGCATAAGCCACACTGTAATTCGGTCCTGTCCATCCCCCTTCAGACCACATGAAATAATATTTCCCATTGCGGATGAACATGAAGGGACCTTCGACATAGCCCTGCGGCGTGATCTCTTTGAAGATTGTTCCGTCTTCAAATGGAATAAAACCCGTGAAGTCGTTGTTCAATTTTGCAACATTACAATGCTTCCATCCGCCATAGAACAAATAATACTGGCCGTCTTTGTCTTTGAATGCAAACTGATCGATAGGCTGGGCACCGTTATGAAATTTATCGATCAGCGGTTTCCCCAGATAATCCTTAAAGGGTCCTTCCGGCTTATCGGCCACAGCGACGCCAATGCCTCCTTTAGCGGTATTATGCTGGATATCGTTGGCACCGAAAAAGAGAAAATATTTTTTATCTTTTTTTACGATCGAGGGAGCCCACATCGCCCGCCATGCCCACTTGATAGCAGCGGTGTCAATGATGCGGGAATGCTTTTTCCAGGTAACAAGATCTTTCGAAGAAAAGGCATCCATGAACACCTGTTTATTGTAAGGAGCGGAATAGGTAGGGTAGATCCAGTAGGTCTTGTCAAAGATAATGCCTTCGGGATCCGCATACCAGCCCGGGAAAACCGGGTTCCCCGCCCTGGCGGTATCTGGTTTTTGTGCATCCGCAGAAATATTACAAAAAACCACCAGTATAATAAGACAGGCTTGCTTAGCTTTGAGAATCATATTTTTTTTCATGTGAAGAAACGGTTTGTACGTGCGGACTAAAATACGCATTTATCCGGATCAAGACCGGCTCTGGCATCAGGAGTTGGCCTGTACGCGTTATTGGTTGTAGCACGGCATTTGTGTTGGAAAAATCATCAACTCATTCAAACACTAAAAGACGGGTTATGGCAACGATTCTTATCACAGGAGGAACCGGACTGATCGGCAGAGCGCTGTCGGAGTCATTAGCAAAAAAAGGATACGAAGTAATCATTTTATCCCGGAATCCGGCGGCACATAAGCCGGAAGCAAAGATCCGTTATGCTCATTGGGATATCGATAAGCAGCAGATCGACTTGGCGGCCCTTGCTGCAGCCGATCATATCGTGCACCTTGCAGGAGCGGGCGTTGCGGAGAAACGCTGGAGTGAAAGCAGGAAAAAAGAGATCGTTGACAGCCGGGTCAAAAGTGGCGAACTGATCGTCAAAGTGCTGAAAGAGAACGACAATAAAATTCAATCAGTCATCAGTTCTTCCGCCATTGGCTGGTATGGCCCCGATCCAGTTATACCCAATCCCCGTCCTTTCATCGAAGATGATAAACCTGATACCAGTTTCCTTGGCGATACCTGTTTGAAATGGGAAGAGAGCATTACTCCGCTGAAGCAACTGGGTAAGCGACTGGTAATACTTCGCACAGGTATTGTGTTGAGTAAAGAAGGCGGAGCGCTTCAGGAATTTAAAAAGCCAGTGAAGTTTGGAGTGGCAGGAATTTTAGGCAACGGCAAACAAATGATCAGTTGGATACATATCGAAGACCTGGTTCGCCTTTATATCAGATTTATTGAGCATGCAAGCCTGGACGGAATATATAATGCTGTTGCTCCCAAGCCTGTTTCAAATAGCGAACTCGTTACAAAGCTGGCAAAGGAAATGAAAGGCAGTTTTTATGTACCGATGCATGTACCGGCGTTTATACTGAAGATGGTACTGGGTGAAATGAGTATTGAAGTGTTGAAAAGCGCAACCGTGAGTTGCGTAAAAGTCCATCTTACTGATTTCACCTATCAGTATCCAACGATAGACGCAGCATTGCCTTCGTTAAAATAGACGGGAGTGGCGTCGCGCGATGCGGGCTGATATAGAAAAGCAGATACGCAGATCATACTCTGATAATCGAGTAATGTCTGCGTATCTGCTTTTTATCTTTATAGATCAGGAAACCCTGCGCCGGCTTAGAAAGCTTTTTTCTCTGCTGGCATCGGAGGTGTTTCTTTCTGCGTATACATTGTTGGATTGACCTTTTTCGGATCGCCCTGGTACACCCAGTTGATATTGTTCATGTACTTGTTGAAAGCTGCATTCAATTGCTGAAGTGTTACCTTGTCAACGGCTTCTTTGATGGTGATAGATCTTTTCCAGTCGCCATGTAAAACTTCGTTAGCAGCCATGGAAGATGCCTGCGCTTCATTGGTTTCATTACGGTAGTAGATACCGGTCAGGAAGCCTGTTTTTTCATTTTTCAATTCATCGGCAGTAAATCCTTCTTTTTTGATCTTGTCGATCAGGCCACGTGCAACAGCAATGTATTTGTCGGGTTCCGTGGTTGTAACAGAAAGAGATGCGTATGATGTATTGCCACCGTTGAACCATGCCTGTGGAGCATAAGACAGGCCATGTTTGCTGCGTACTTCAAGAAAATGCCTGCTGGAGAAGATGCTCATTGCAAGCGAAAACGCAGTGTAGTCAGGCGTACCGGGTAACGGACCGCTTGCTGTGCCTCTTACATAGTTTGTTGCATTTGCCCGTTCTTCTGCTTTGAAAGTGTTGGCAGCCGGCGTATAGTTTTTCTTTTGACCAGCGAATGCAGCACCTGCAGGAAGTTTGAGAAGCAGTTCTTTTACTTTGGCTTCAATGGAGGCTTTGTCCAGGTCTGCCACTACAATGATCACGATCCGTGATTTTGTGAACAGCGATTCCCAGTATTTTTTTGTTTCAGCCTGTGTAAGGGCGGTTATGGTAGCTACAGTTCCTCTTGGTTCTTTTGCATAGCTCGTGCCTGCAAAGGCTGTTTGTTTTGCGAGTTTGTTGATCGCATTATCCGGGCTTGATTCTGTCGAGCGGATATTATTGATCGCATCCTGTTTGATACGCTCAAATTCCTTCGCGTCGAATTTTGGAACAGTTAGAGCGTCCACATAAAGAGGCCATACCGCATTGAGATCGCCTTTGATACAGTTCAGGTTAAATGAAGCATAATCCATACCAGAGCCGCCACTGATATAAGCACTCACTTTATCGAGTTTGTCTTTGAAACTGTTCTTGTCATCCTTTAAAGTGCCGCACTCTGTGAGTGCAGTAAGTGCGAGGTTTTCGATACCCGCTTTGTCGGCCGGATAGTTTTGTACACCGCCCTTAATCACTGTCTGGATCACTACAATGTCATTGCCGCTTGGTTGCACGATAACTTTTACACCATTGACCATCATGTCATATGGCTTTGCCTGCTGTGCTGATGCGATGAACGGGGCAACCATCGCTAGCAGAATGCATGTATATTGAAATATCTTTTTCATCCGAATAGTTTTAGTTTAAGCTAAGAATGAGTAATTAATTTTTGAAGAATTCCGCCGGGTTCAATTGTTTGTTCATTTCTTCATTGATGATCATTCCAGCTACAAATGGTTTGCCGATCACATATTTCTTCAGGTAGTTCTGAATATCTGCGCGGGAAATATTGTTCAACGCTTTGATATAATCAGTGTAATAGTCAAATGATGCACTGCACCACCAGAAGGTAAGAGAGCTTGCCAGAGCTGATGGCTTTTCTTTACCACGGATAAAATTGCGGCGAAGAATATCTTTTGCTGTTTGTAATTGCTCATCACTGAAGTAATCATTATCTGCAAAATGACTGACCTGGCCATTTACTTCCGAATTGAATTCTTTCAGCTGACCCGGGTTGGGCACTGCAAAAATGGAGATAGGCCCCACATGTGCTGCTGTCTGGTAAGAAATTCCTGCATAGCTGGCGATCCCTTTATCAACAAGTGCCTGCTGCCATTTGGATGAGTTAAGCCCCATGATAGTTGAAAATACATCAGCGGCCAGCGTGCCGATCGAATCATTCCTGGTATCCGGTCCCTGCCACATATACATCACATAAGGCGTTTGCGCGATAGGCGACTCCTTGATAACGTAGGCTGTTTGCTCTATCGGCTTGAATTCAGGAATAGGATATTTTTCATGAGGGTTGAAACCGCTGGATTTCCAATCGCCAAAGATTGCTTTTGCCTTTGCAAATACATCTTTGGGATCTACATCACCGGCAACCACGAGAAGAGAATTATTCGGGTGATAATATTTATCCTTAATGATCATCATTTTTTCAGGCGTAGCCGTGTTGATGACATCATGATCTCCGATCGGGTTTTTCCTTGTAAACAGATCACCCCATACTTTTTTGCCAACATTGTAGGCAAGCTGGAATCCGGGATCGCTTTCCGCACGCTGAAATTCTCCGTCAACAACCGGTCTTTCTTTCTGCATATCTTCTGTGCGATAGATCGGGAAACGGATCGCGGCATTCATGAATTTCAGGCCTGCATTCAAACTGTCTTTGTCGAACGTAAAGAAATAATTCACGCGCTCGTCTCCGGTTGTACCGTTCCAGATCATTCCCAATTCTTCTGTTCGTTTGATAAACTTTTCCTGGTCAGGATAATCCTTATTGGCTTTAAAGAACATATGTTCAAACAGGTGGGAAAGTCCGCTGTACTCCGGCCCTTCTGTATACGCTCCGTTCTTAACGGCGATCTCGATGGTGGCGAGGGGAACTTTATGGTTTTCGATCACTACTACCTCCAACCCATTGTCCAGTTTCTGCCAGTAGTAGTTATCTGGTAGTCTTGGCTGGGCGAATGCAGTTACGCTGGTTGTCAGCATAGCTGCTATCAATAATTGCTTATTCATAGAAGAAATTTGAACCTGCTCTTTCAGGTTTAGTTATGGGATAATGTGGGAAGGTACAGAACTTGAAAGCAGCGTCTTCTTAGAAAATGATGAAAATTTAATAGCGGTATTAATGGAGGATGCCCGGTTTTTTTACGGGATACTTTCAGACGATCGCTGCGTGATCCGGATGCCAGATACTGGAGAACTCTCCAATACGGGCCTGGTTGTTTTTCCAGCTGAGCCGGTGCAGCCTGAGCAGCGAGATATCATGTGCGGTCACTTCCCTGTTGCGCGGGTTCATGGTCCCGCCATTGGTATTGTCCCCGGCCCTGGCCGCCGGGTTGTACTGGTAGGCGGCGTCAACGATAGATCCCCGGGGATACATGATCCCGGGTTTTCCCTGGCCGCGGATATCAAGTATTTTGGGGTGGTCCAGTCCGATAGTATGGCCATATTCATGCGCCGCTGTAGTTGATCCATCCTGCAGGTTGTCCCGTTTGAAATATCCTGTATTGCATCCCAATCCATCTACAAACGAAATATTACCCATAGCAAACTCTTCGATCCGGAAGTAGTTGTTAACAGGATCAGTGTTGCCGAAAATATCTTCCGGGATAAGACCGGGATGATAAGATGCCGAGATCCGGAAGATGACGCGATAGTCACTATTTTTTATACGCACTACCGCTTCCGGCGCATTCCACATGTCTTCGATCTCTTTACGGATCGCAGCTGTTATCGCTTCATCTGCCGCATTACCATACGTGATGATGGTAGACCGGATGATGAGCTCTGCGTATGTTAACTCTGCCTTTCCCATGATCTGCCATTTGATGGAAACTGTAAAAGCTGCACTGAAGTAATTGGTGAGAGGAAAACTTTATTAAAGCCTGTAAGCTCCTATCATTCTTACTGCCTGACCGGTAAGCACAGACCGGCAAGGCAGCAAGGACGATAGAGTTTTCTGACCGGGGATCAACAACCGATACCGGACGAATGTTAAATACCGCCATAGCAATGGCATCAGTTTCTCACTGGCTTTCCGCTCTTCAATACACTTTGGATCCTTTCCAGTGTTTTCTTCTCACCGCAAAGAGAAAGGAAAGCTTCTCTTTCCAGATCGAGGAGATATTGTTCTGTAACCAGAGTAGGTTCACTCAGGTCGCCTCCGCACATTACATAAGCCAGCTTCTTTGCCACAAGCGAATCGTGATCTGTTGCATAATTAGCACGCCACATGCCATTGATACCGGCATACAGTGCGCCGAGCGCGGAACGTCCGAGCACTTTAACATCTTTACGTTGCACAGGAGCTGTATAGCCACTGTCGTATATTTCTATTACGGATTTTTTTGCTTCTGCTATGCGTCTGCCCTGGTTCACGACCACTTCATCAAGCCCTTTGCGGTACACACCGATATTGAATCCTTCTGCTGCCGATGTTGCTACTTTTGCTGTTGCGATGGTCAGGAACCGGTTTTTTAAGGTGATCGTCTCCGGCTCATCCTCGTGCATTTCGTCTGAAGCCCGCAATACAAATTCCTTCGTGCCACCACCGCCAGGGATGAGGCCAACACCCAGCTCCACGAGGCCGGTATAAGTTTCCGCAGCGGGGCACACTTTGTCTGCATGAAGACTCAGTTCGCATGCGCCGCCCAGCGCCAGCCCATGTGGTGCAACAACAACAGGTATGGCAGAGTAGCGGGCACGCATCATGGTGTTTTGGAAAAGGCGTATCGCCATGTCCAGCTCATCATATTCCTGTTCTATCGCCAGCATAAAGATCATTCCCACGTTTGCGCCTGCAGAAAAATTAGGCCCTTCATTGCCGATCACCAATCCTTTCGCAGACTTTTCCGCTCTGTCGATCGCTGTCTGAATGCCAGACAGTACGTCTCCTCCAATGCTTCCCATCTTGGTTGCCCATTGCAGACCGAGCACATCATCGCCAAGATCATACAACTTGCAGCTTGCATTCTTCCACACGATCTTATCCTGGTAGTTGCTCATGATAATGAACGACTCACCGCCAGGAATGGCTTTATATGTTTTAGATGCAGGATCGTAGCTGAGCTTTCTTCCGCCCTCTATTTTAAAGAAAGATTTATTGCCGGCGGCCAGCATTTCTTCCACCCATTCTGCAGGCTGATAGCCGGCATCTTTCATTGCCTTCACTGATTTTTCCACGCCTAATACGTCCCAGCTTTCAAATGCGCCGATCTCCCAGCCAAAGCCAGCCATCATCGCATCATCCACACGGTAAAGCTCATCGCTGATCTCAGGGATGCGATGAGAGATATAAGCAAAAAGACCGTAATGGAAGTGACGGTAGAATTCACCGGCTTTATCAGGACTGCCGACCAGCATCTTCAACCGCTGCTGAAGATCGTCCACAGGTTTAGCCGCTTCCAGTGAAGCAAACTTTGACTTTGCTCTTGGCTTGTATTCAAATGTTTTCAGATCCAGTGTATAGATCTCTTTTTCACCTTTCTCTCCTTTACGTTTTGAGAAAAAGCCCTGACCGGTTTTATCTCCCAGCCAGTTATTCTCTACCATTTTATTCAGCCAGGCAGGGATCACAAATGATTCTTTCGCTTCGTCATCGGGGCAATTATCATGTACGCCTTTGGCTACTTTCACCAATGTATCTATGCCTACCACATCAGCAGTTCGGAACGTAGCTGATTTAGGACGGCCAATGACGGGGCCGGTAAGCGCGTCCACTTCATCGATCGTCAATCCGAGTTTGTCCACCAGCCCGAAAATGGCCATGATACCATACACACCAATTCTGTTCGCGATAAATGCAGGCGTGTCTTTGCAAAGCACTGTTGTTTTTCCGAGGATGAGATCCCCGTAATGCATCAGGAAGTCGATCACATCCTGGTCTGTATGCGGGGTCGGAATGATCTCCAGTAAACGGAGATAACGCGGCGGGTTAAAAAAGTGGGTGCCGCAGAAATGTTTTTTAAAGTCATCACTTCGTCCTTCCGCCATCAGGTGAATGGGGATACCAGATGTATTGGAGGTGACCAGCGTTCCCTGCTTGCGGAACTGCTCCACTTTATCATAGATCAGCTTTTTAATATCAAGCCTTTCCACTACCACTTCAATGATCCAATCGCATGAAGCAATGTCCTTCATGTTATCATCAAAATTTCCCGTGGTGATTTTTTTTACCACATCCTTATGATAAACAGGTGAGGGATTGCTTTTGATAGCTGCGGTCAGGGCATCATTGACAAGCTTATTTCTCTCAGCAGGCTTAGTACTTTCCGCTGCTTCTTTAGGAACCATGTCCAGCAATATTACCTGAACACCAACACCTGCAAAATGGCAGGCAATTCTTGAACCCATTACTCCACTACCCAATACGGCCACTTTCTTGATAATCCTGTTCATATAGCGTAGATTAAAATTAGTTAGCTAAACAACTATTTTATAGTTCGAAGATAAATCTTTTTTTGTTCCTGTGCCAGGTGTATTTAATTATAATAGAAAGATGATCAGCGACTATTTATGCGTGGTGCGAACGGCTTTTGCTTCACGCCGAAGATATCTTTTCAATTGTCGTTTGTTTTTACCCAGTCCGGCACTGCTGCCAACACCACTCAGTGTTATTTTAACGAGGTAGTTTAACGCTGATCTGTCCTGCAGGCGGGCAAAGAAAACAACACCTTTTCTATCCGTGTTCTTATTTCTCAGTACGGTATTGACAATGGAGTTGATCACGCCTTTCAGAAATGATTTTTTTTCCTGTTGTGGTTTGCCGGCGATGCTCACTTTCAGGTCATGATAGACCATCAGCATTTCGCCATAGGCAACGTTGTCATTTCCCCTGACCAGCATGGTCATAGTATCGAGTACTCCCGATTTCAGGCTCGCACCCGCAAGTGGTCCAACAGCATCGTTCAGTACACGGAGATCTGCTTTGCCCATTTGTACTTTCATGACGAACCCCTGCAGCTTATCTGTATAAGATCCTTTTAACTGCAGGGCCGTAAACAGGGAATCTTCCAGGTAAGCGGTTGCATGAATGGCTATGCTATCGCTTTCGGTAGTACCATGATTGCGGACATTGGTCAGAAGTGCATTGAGTCTGTTGACGTGGATCCAGCCAGCCGCCTGGGTTTTTTCGTTATACTCTCCGTATTTTATGTTGGCGTTGTCAAGCTGAACAGAGTCTACATTGAGTCGCACGGGTAATTTCGCGAGATGCTTTACCGGCAAGGGCTTTATTTCGCCTGGTGCACGGGGCATTCTTTTATCGCGGAAATCTTCCATCTGTACATCATTCACTGTAATGGAGCCAAGATCAACGATGGTGTCTTTCAGGTAACGCTCGATGTTTACACGTCCGATAGAGACAGGGCCCGTTCTCAATGTTGCGTAATCTTTCTGATAGGGATGGGTTCGCATAAACTCTTCCTGCGTCTGCATCGGGATATAGGAGAACGAGTCCAGCTGCAGTTCATGCGTTGTTTTGTCAAACCGAAGATTATTCCAGCTGAACCTGTTCTGTTTATTTTGATATATGCCTGTAGTTTCTTTCAGTGTGAAAGAGGTATTTCTTTTAACCAGTTCATACATATTCAACAGAAGGGATGAACTGACATAAAGATTTCCGAGCCTGGCCGACTCTACTTCAAGCCGGCCACCAAGTTTATCAAGACTATCGAATGCAAAATGATTAGCTGTGAGGTTACCAAGTTTTCCTTTCCAGTCCCAGGCTCCCGCATCATTGCGGCGGATGTATACATTTTCGAGCCATGCATTGAGATCACCGCGTTTGGTATGGAATGTTTTTCCCTTAGAATTGGTAAAGATCAATCCATCGAGGATAAAGGCAATTCTGCCGGCCTTCATTCCCTGTGCTTCACTGCTGTCTGTCGCAAGTTTTTGCACTTCGACGTAGTTGTTCTCTTTACCCTTCCATTCAAACCGGCTATTACCTTTGGGGGAATGCATTGTGATACTGATCAACGGATGTTGCATCTTCAGTTGTTCAACCTGGAATTTCGGCCAGGGAGATAATTCCGGTTCATCAGCATCTTCTTCACGGTTCACAAAATGGGCATGTATATCCGGCTGAGTAATATCAACCGATTGAATGTTGAACCGGCCTTCAATGATACCGCTGATATCTGCGATGCTCCTGATCAATGGAATTTTCACCAGTATCGAGTCCATATTTGAATGAAACCGGTATAAGACATTTTGTAATTGGGAGGGCAGACCATCTGCCAGTTTGAACTGATGAATGCTCAAGAGATTCCTGCCCTGTTTGCCGGTAAGATTGTTTCCGGAAATATTCAGTTTTTGAGTTGTCCAACGGTTGCCTTCATTCGATAACTGGTTCGCATTAATTTCCTGGATAAAGAAAGAAATATCCTGTTGCCCGGATTGAACGGACACTTTTGTGTTCTGTCCTTTAATGCGATTGATCACAAACGGCTGCAATTCTTTAGAGGAGTTGCGCTTGCCGTCTCTTATTTTAATATCAGCGCTGCTCCATTTTATATCATTGACTGTTACGAGGCGTTTAGCTTCATCTATCAGCACTGAATTGATAAGAATATTATTTGCCTGTATATCCAATTTATTCTTTTGATGGATGATTACAGATGCGGCCTGCACTTCGTTTCCATTATTGGATAGAACGGCATTCCTGATATGCATCCTGAGATCGTTCATCGTAAAATGCCCATCGGTAAACATGAGTGTGTTAACGGCAGCACGAATGTTCGCGATGTTCCTGGATTTTACCAGTTGTTTCGCGGAAACAAAGCTTGTAACATTTTCCAGTTTCAGCTGGGCATTGTTGGCAAAATCCAGGTTGACCTGCCCGTCAATAATGTTCAGGTTATTCAGTTGTAACAGGCGGTTGACTTCTGCGAAGGCATGAAAGACATCTGCTGTTTTTCCTTTTTTGGGTTTAATGGTATAGTTGATAACAGGCTTGTATAGAACAAGCTGCTCCGCTTTTACATTGCGGCTGAAGACGAGATCATCCCATGACAAACCGTAAAGTTCGAATTGCGGCATTCCGACGCGGTTGTTAGCATTGCCGCTTTTATATTCTCTGAATACAAAATTTGCAAGGCTTACCCTGTTATTGTAGAGGAGAATGCTGTCGAACTGGATCGACAATGAACTGTCGCGCAGGAAATTTTCATAATTGCGGATCGCCATGGCGAATCGCTCAACTGTTACGGGTTTGGGAGAAGACCGGTGTACACGCAGTCCCGCCACTTCGAAGTTGTTATGATCGGATATAAAGGAGCTTGGATGGCCTCTTCTTTTTATGTTGATGTCAAAAGAACCGTTCTCTACCACCGCGAATTTCAGATGGAGATTTCCTGCGAGTTGTAGCAGGATCTCATCGAGTTTCGGCGCTGCATTCAATGTTTTCTCTTTCAGATTTATATTGAGCCTGAATTGCGGGTTAACGCAATAAACAGAATCGGCTTTGATCACTTCGGCACGGTAAAGTGTATCAAAATCGATATTGGTCATTTTCAATTTGTCAAAGAACACGGTAAATGAACTGCTGTCGCTATCGCCTTTTCTTGCTGTAATGGTACAACTGTCAAATTCCGCGAGGCGGTTCTGCAGGTTGATGCGGAAATTGCGGAAGCTAAGCCGATGCCGCCCATCCGGAAAGTGAATATCCTGGTTGGTTGTCTGTAAAGCCACGTTATCGCTGAAGAGGATCTTTTGCTGACTGGTACCTCCGGCACTATCGATCCGGAAATTGTCGAGCCGCAGATGGATGTTCGATACTACTACGGGCATTGCATCCGGTAAAGGGTTCACTTTATTGACCAGGACAAATCGTCCGTTGCCGATCACGAATCGATCAACCTCCAGCACTTTCATCGCTTCCCTTATAGAATTGTAGACCTTGCCCATTTCCTGTGCCAGCGAAGCGTGTTCCTGTTTGGCAGTGTCAATGCTGTCAGGTGCATGAAGATTTGTTACGGTAATGGTCGGATTGATCAGGTTCAGCGAATCGATCAGAAACTTTTTATCTGCAATAACGGAGTACAGGCTTTTAAGGCGAAGTTGCAGCTGCCCTACTTCGATGCGATATCCTTTGGTAGACGATGAATCATTTGTTGTATAAAAAACTGCGCTACGCAGTTCCATCTTTTTCTTGAACCAGTTGAACCGGAATTTTTCAACTTCCAACGCAAGTTTTCCATTGGATTGCTTTGTTACCAGGTCTGAGAGAAGGTCTTCGGCAAGAGTAATAAACCAGAAGTGAAAACTTACCAGGATCCCCGCGACGATGGCGACAATAATAGCAGTGACCTTTAAAATTTTCCTGGATATAGTAATTGCCGTCAAGGGGCGGACATTTTGCAATGAATATAATGAAATTCTGTGAATTGAGCAAGGCAGCGACAAGTAAAAAGCCAAAAGTGAAAATTAAAAAAGCTGTAAGCCAGTGAAGTACACTTTTCAGCATCAGTATTTTAACGTTCAGTTAGCACGCCCAAGGATCTCCTTGTTGAAAAAAAGCTGCAGTTTTTCTGCCCAGAGGCCAAGATCATTGATAAGATCGAGCATTTCGGAATAGT
>JBEVKW010000264.1:0-39159 GCA_040509495.1 Chitinophagaceae bacterium
TCCTTATCAATTCCCAGTATGAACCTATATCTTCCTGATGCTAATTGCCAGGTGCGTAAACCGATTGTCTTCTCCTTCCCAAAATTATACAGCGATACTTGCAGGCTTTCCTGGTCACCGCCCTGAACAAATACTGCTACATCCTCCCCCGTATTTTTCCAGGAAGCGAGCAAAGCAGGAAATTCATATCCGGCTCCGAAATGGCCGGTATACATTCCCATCAGCAGATTAACACCGGGGATATAAACACGGTCGGTGAATTTCACTTCACTTGTCAATAAAGGAAAATTGTAACGCAGTGTGCCGAGAATCCTTTCCATTCCTTTGACTACAATAGCTGTATCTCGTGATAACATATACCGATTATAGGGATGCCCATATTTCAGAAGCAGGGAATCATAATCAGCCGCACCGGTCAGCTGTTTAGCCATACCAAGCAACTTCCCCATTGGATGTTGTATACTATCACGATCCTCCCCCCCTTTCAGCAATTGCATGCGTACCCATTCGATAGATCCCGGGATCGTTACCTTGCTCGTATCTATCCTTTTTCCGCTCATCAACTTCCGGTAAAACTCGACCGTTTGTAAAAAAACCCGGTCTCCCGTTATGCGATACATACCTAACAGGTGATACTGCAATTCATTAACGTGGCCAAGGTGATCCCAATCATAATATTCGTAAGTAAGACCAGGTTTATACCACTCTTTACTGTCTCCACCGATCTTATCTCCATTGAAGGCTACGGCAGATGGCAAAATGCCGGCAGGCTTTCCGTTTGAAGCTCTTGCAGCATCTTCTACCCACGACCGGCACCACTCATTGAATAACTTTATCAGCGCTTCGTTGTTCGTATACCATGCTGCCCACAAACCAGGCAGTACGGCCCTTGCATTTAATGCCACATCAACACCAAATGGATATTGGGGCAAGACGGCAGATCCGGATAAGTAATAAGACTTGAAGTGCCGGTGTCCATTGGCTGTGATGCCCGTCCATACATCCCGAAAATTCTGCATACTGATCAAACTTCTCTCCACATATTCAGGGTCGCCATAGTTTACGAGAAACATCCCGGGGTGTGTATCCCGAAACAGTTCCGCAGCATGTTCAACATCATCCACTTTCCTGGCAAACCCTCTCTCAAGTATGCCGCTGTTCCAGACGCCATCTGCAAGACGCATATACCCCACTCGGGCAAGACTATCATCAGCTCCCAGTATGGCAGGCAACCACCAGCGAAGTATTTCAACATCATCGCCCCATTTGCCACCCAACTCTCCATTGGCTGCCTGCTTTTCAGTGACCCACCAGTGAATTACTTCCTGCATTCGCTGCATGGCTTCATGCTGGTACCTTGCCCACAAAGGAGCGTTCTTGCCAGCACCAGGTAAAACTGCATTTTCGTTGAGTATCTTTTCTCCGCAGTACATCCGAAGAATCTTATCATCAGGATAGATCTTGCGTAATTTTGTGAACAGGCGAAGCGCCTCCTTTTCGTGATCAGGATTATTATCTTCTTTGTCGAGCCAGTAATAGATCTTCGCAAGCAGATAAACCGATCTTTCAAACAGGGGTCCATATTCGTCAGCAGCAACCTGTTCCAACAGGTCGGCTGCAGCATACATCCGGTAGATCAAACTGAAACCAGTTTGTTTGGACGCCCATGACCATCCTCCTCCATTGAAGTATGAACATGCGAGAAGATATTTATCCGCAACATCCAACTGGTTCACGAGATTAACGTCGCCGGTATCTTTTTTCAGATCAGTCATTAACTGATCGCGGAATTGCATAACCGCTGCTGTGTCCTGTTCAAGTGCCGTCTCAAATCTTATTTTGTTATAAGAGATCACCGGTCTGAACTCGATGCCATAGAGGCCAGCTCCCGTTCCGGCTCCTTTGATAACAATCTCAGCATGGTTCTGATCAATATCGATCCGGTGTGTCAGCGTTCTATAAGCAAGCCGGTACCACTGCGCCTGTACTGTATCTCCGATCATGACGCCATTTAAAGAAACCGTCATTTTCATCGTAACACTATCCTTGTTTCCAACAGTTACTGTTACGAAATAAGCTCCATTGGGAATGTTTGCTTTGAAAACAAGACTGTCCTGTGCAAGCACACCAGTCCGCAAAACTTCACTATGCAATTTCGCATTCGCTGTATCAAAAGAACCGGATGGTTGAACTACCCAACCAAATCCTTTTGAAGAATCATACATGGACAACGGTCCAACTCTTTTATATCCATCGGCTGGCACGAAGTCCGCCGGCCCCATGTCAAAAAGAAAATTCCTTTCTGCCTGTTTCTGCCTGCACGCTGACAGTAACACGATCGATATAAATATTGAAATGATCTGTTTCAAGAATACGTTTGCTTTATTGGAGTTTAGCGATCTCAATGCCTGCGGTGATGACAGCGCCCAAACCTCGCGGATCGTTATCGATCGTCTTCCTGTCAAGATAGAATTGTTCGTCCATCCCGATCTCTGTACCACGGCAAATTCCCTTTACAACACCATTGCTATCGATCTTAGATGCAACGGCTTCCCAGGCTTTCAATGCGTTTTTCCTGTATGATTTATTCAACCACCCTTTTCGTACGCCTCTTGCCATAGCTAATGCGAACATAGCGGTACAGGAAGTTTCCTTATATGAGTCGGTCCTGGTGAGTACCTGATGCCAGAATCCGTCCGCTGCCTGGTATTTTGCAAGGCTGGCCATATGTTGGCGGAACGCACCTAGCACTGCTTTATAGGAAGGATGATTGGCCGGTAAAAATTCGAGGAGTTCAGCTGTGGCCCAGGCTACCCATCCATTGGCCCGTCCCCAATATGCTACAGACGGCTGACCGGTTTTGCTGAACCATCCATGTTTATACAAACCGGTTTGAGCGTTGAGGAGATACTTCCTGAAGTGTAATGCCTGCTTCGCTGCATCGTCAAGATACCGCGTATCACCAGTTGCTTTCGCTATCCGGAGCAGATAAGGTACACTCATGAAAAGATCGTCGGCCCAAACAGTAAACTCTTCAGGTTCCGGCCTGCAAAAGGTGCTGTCGGGTAAGCGAACCTGCCCGTGAACAATGTAATCTGTAAACGGTGCAAGAAACTGACCGATCGAGCTATCGCGATCAAGCAGGTAAAGTTCTGCGAAAGACAGCGCCGGTGCCCCGGCATCGTCCAACATACTCCTACGGAAAATGCGATGATAACTGCCACGCCATGCATTCAGGGAATCATATTGCCACTGCAGGTAATTAAAATGATCAAGGATAAAGCTGGAATATTTTTTCGCAAAAGAAAGATACTCATCCGAACCAGTCTCCTGTTTCAATGCAAGAATACTCCACACCAGTGTTCCATGCGAATACTGCCAATCGGAATAGGGATCACGCTGATACGCAGCGTTGCTATCGATTACCAGTTCCGGTAGTATACGTTGCGGAGCAAATTGCCAATTCACAAATCTGTTACCGTCTTCGTAGTAAGGTCGTAAAGGGAATGGCGCGAGCCCGGCTGCCTTAATGGGACCGGCATACATCCAGGGCGTTGGTGAAGAAGTAGTGAAGTTGACAGAAAGATCCTGGTCACCAGCACCGGTAACTGCACGCAAAAACAATACAGGCGCAGATGATCCCTTTGTATATTCAATCAGGATCTCGTTTTGTCCTTTTTTAAAAGGAACGGTGAAGTATTGATCGAAGGTGAATCTATTGTAGGCGATCTCTTTGGGATTAACCGTTTGCTGCTGATGCTTATCGAAACGTAATTGTTTATTGACCCAGACCTTTATCCTGCCCGAGCCAGACAGACCAAAGCGGACAGTGGTATCTGCCTTCACTTCGACATTGCGAACTGCGAGGGCATTACCGCCTGGTGCAAGAGAAAGAAAACGTAGATCAAGCACCTGCATTCCCAGTTCGTCCTTCTGCACGACCCACCTCCATTCAAAACGGGTGTCGCTCATAACTTTGCCGGCAATCCGGCGCGACAAGCTCAACGCATCCCTTTGCTGCCCAAGTGTGATCACACTGAACGCGACAAAAGGTAAAAAGAAAAATATGGACCTCATATGGTGTGGCAATCGCATCGCGTTGTTTTATTTCCTGGGCTTATCAACAATAATATTTACCGATCCTTTGTCTTTTATGAAGAACTGCTGAACCGGAAAATACTGAAGACAGTTCGTTATACTCCCATCTTTGCTTTCGCTAACGTAGATAGAAGTTTTAGTATCGTTGTTCGTTTGTATATCCAATGCATTCAATGAAAACTGTTGCGTATTATTTACAACGATACCCGGGCGGCTTTCCTTACCAGTTGTACGTATGGTAATATCGGACATCTTTATATCCTTCACGTATCTTACGAAGAATCCATAAGAAGGTAATTTGCCAAACATGGTTCCTTCCGGATATTCCTCCTCTTTCTCTATAACAGGTTTGAATATATCAACAAGTGAATCGCCACCTTTTGTTTCCAGTCGGATATTTCTCAATGAAATTCCTTCGAGCGGAGCACTTGCAATACCTGTGATAGAACAGCCGATCTCATCAGCGCTGGTAGCTATAATATTTGAAAGATTTACATTTCGAACTCGCCCCTTGCCTGGCGCCGGGGCGTTTGTCATATATTTCCTGGCGCGATTTCCCAGACGAATAAAGATCGGAACGGTGGGTCCATCGATCACCACATTGTCGATCGTAATATTTTCCATGATGCCGCCATCAACTATCTCAAGTGCCAGACCGCCCATGCCTGCTGGTTTACCGTAAATAGTATTGGTTTGACCGGATGGTTTGATCACGCAATTACTGACTGTCACATTACGAAAACCACCTGTCGATTCCGTTCCGAATTTGATCCCGTTACAATGACTGCTGATCACGCAGTTTGTTACCGTAATATTCTCTGAAATGAGCGGTGATGTGCTTTTGATCGTAATGCCATCGTCATCCGAATCGCCTATAACATTGGAGATCGTCACATTTCTGCAGCCATCGATATCCATCATGTCATTATTCTTATTCGAGTGATTCCAGATCTTAATCCCATCGATGGTTACAAACTCACAACCGAGATAATGCTGCATCCAGAATGCAGAATTGCGAAGGCTGATTCCTTTAACTGTAACGTTCTTACAACCGGCAAACCACAGGAGATAAGGTCTGTCGCGGTAGCGGTCTGGCTTTTTGATCGTATTCACCACAAAACTTCCTCCCTGTCCATCAATAGTGCCGCTGCCTTCAATGCCCACATTCTGCTGGCCTTTACAGAAGATCAGCGCCTGCCGTGCCCACTCTTCGCCGTAAAAATGGATGCCTGATTCCTGGTAAGGATAACGCTTCGTGTCAGTATGTCCCAATACAATGGCATTGGAAGAAATATGCAGGGTTACGTTTGACTTCAACACCACTGTTGACGTAAGAAACCTGCCACCGGGAAAATAAACCTTCCCGCCGGTCCTGGCACATTCATCAATTGCCTTTTGAATCGCGACGGTATTGTCCGTTGATCCATCGCCAATAGCGCCATAAGAAGTTACGTCATACAACTGAGCGTTGACTTTGCCTGTGATCATCAAAATAGCCATCGTCAATAAAAAAGATGTCAGGGAGCGGGTCATCATTCGTTTATTACTTGATTAAAGAATATTTCGTCAGTTTATCCTGCAGCCAGGTGGCGGAATCCATATAAGCTTTTGTGAGATCAGTGATGCCGGTTTCCGCACCACCAACATCGATCCCGAAATTTCCGCGGAAGTCAATTGCCTTTAAGGCGTCAAAAAAGCTACTCCAGGCAATTTCTCCATCGCCGGCCGACAGATGTTCCACCCTGCTTCCTCCATTGTCAGAAATATGAATGTAGCTGATCTTTTCAGCAGCACGAAGTACGGAGAGAGGAAGATTGTCGCGGAAGTAAAACTGGTTGGCCGTATCCATGTTAAAATACAGGTTCTCCCTGTTTACACCATTTGCAAAATTCAGAAATGAATCAACCGTCGTGATCAGGCTACCCTCGCATGGATGCATGTGGTAAACGAGCTGGTATTGTGCTGCAATATCACATGCTTCTCCAAACGTTTTAAAGAGATCATGCTCATAGGTTTTCCATTTGAATCCTTTCGGAAGGTGAAGGTGATTCAGCAGCTCTTCGTGATAATGCCGGTGAATCGGCGCATTTTCAGGATAATCAAAGGGGAGTAAAGGTCCGTTATCCAATACACCCGCAGCACCGAGTGCGGCAGCTACTTCACAACCTTTTTTGAAATAAGAAAGGCTCTCAGCCCTCTTTGCGGCATCAGGTGATCCCAGTTGCGGAAGAACAAGACACAAGACCGGTAATTCACAATTATTTTCCGCCAGGGCATCCTTTATTTCATGCTGATGATCGAAAAGATAATCGATGTTAGCAGGGCCGATGCCTTCCAGTTCGATTGAACGAAAACCCATCGCCGCCATTTCCCTGATATGCGCAACTGTATGTTTGATATCCGGCGGATATCCATAAAGAGTAATGGGATATAAATACGCGCAGGTGACCTGCGGGGAAAATAACTCCATGTTCATACAGCTTTCGTTAAACAATGACAGAGCCGAAAATAAGGCATTTTCCGGGTACGTACACGATTTTTCTGCGCGATATAAATTTTCACATTTTTTTATTGAATTACCGAGAGCCGGTACACGATCTCAGACGCCTGATCCACAACACCTGCGGGCACTTCGAGAACCAGCGCGCACGCTTTGAACGCAGGATATGGCGCCCAATAATTTTCCGGCTGATCACAAATTTTTATCCGGGCAAGCCCCGAGATCAGGCTGAACCTCCACTGCTTCTTTCCTGCAGACAGTAACACCGTCCGGTCATCTATCGCGCTTACTTTCATACCACCTTCCAGTACGAACGGTTCGATGATCTTTATAACAGGCCAGGCATCATGATAGATCAACTGAACAGTTTTTTGAAGCGATGTATCGGTGAATAAATATTTCATCCTGTACCCCACACCTCCGGCCAGCCAGTTCTTATCCTTTAATTCTCCCGCAGCATCAACACTGTACTGCCTGCCACGGATAGAATCGATTTTCAATCGCGCATCAAATTCAAACAGGTTGGTAAAGTAGCCCGTCGTGTCTTCGTATTCTATCCTTGGCGTCAGCGGTTTTACACCCGGAGCTTCAGGAAAGCTCATTGGTTCGGGCCTGGTATAAATGGTAGGACTAGACGCCTGTAGAAATCCGTGTCCCTTTGCCCATAAATGGCTGATGGTGCCTCCGTCAGGCCTGAACATATACTTTCCTTTCGAACCAGTCAGTTGGTCTTTATACCGGTAAGCAGTTATAGTAGCCATGAAATTCTTTGTTCTCACTTCTACGACGTCAAGCGTAGGAAAATGTTTTAACCACCGCTCCTGCTGAGAGGGTATTAGCTGTAACGGCCTGCTTTCTTTTGTTTCATACATATAAGCCATCGCCAGGTTTTTTGCTTTCGCAAAAGTCGGATAGATACAGGGTGGCTTGTTGAACACTTCTGCATACTGCGGCCCGTATCCAAGCAGATCGCCTGCAAAGTTCTTTCTTAGATATTGCAGGTTGAGATAAGCGGCGGCGGCATATGCTGGATCTTCATCTGCGAGCAAGCTGAACAGTACCTGGCAGCCGTCCGACGTGGCGCTGCCATATCCGGTCCACTTGTTCGACCGGATACCCCATGATGCGTCAAGCGAACCATCGGGATAGATAAAGTACAAGTGATTCTTCAACGCAAATTTTACCTTATCATATACCAGCTGATCATTCGTGAGTTTTGCATACAATGCCAATCCCCAAAGCGACATCTCCATGTTATACGCGAGGTCTACACCCATTTTATTTCCGTGGCTTTTGCCTCCCTCGCCATTCAGAAACCCATCTTCGTCCATCTTACTGATCGTCCTTCTTGCTAGTTGCTGTGCTTTTTTTGTATAGGCAGGTTTGGATAAAACAATTCCTGCTTTTGCGAGCGTTGCGGTTGTTGTGGCGACGTAATTGATGCTTGCAAATTCCGGACGCATTACGCTGTCAAGGTATGCCGCTGCCCGTTGCATAACGCCCATCCATTGCTGTTGCTCGGCGGATGTGAACTTTGATGAAAGTCTCTCGTACGAAAGCAGCAGCATCAGCAACTGATCGGTAGTGGTGCCTGTCCATTCTTCGGGAGTTTCTTTCCAGCTTCCATTTGCTTGCTGTTGTTTGAACAGCCAGTTAGCTGTATTTAACGCAGCTACCTTAAATCGTTCTTCTTTTGTGATGAGATATGCTGTGGTGAACGGATAAACCGCCTCAGCCGCGCGGGTATGCCACACATTGCAATGTTCGCAGAATATTCCGCCAAAGTTATGATCTGCACTGTCGTGCATTTGTCTTTTTGTTAAAGCATCCGACAGTTTCAATAATGTTTGTGCGTATTCTTTTTTTATAGAGATCGTTTGTGCTATTACGACCGGACATATGCCAGTTGCACAAAGCCAGAGGAGAAAAACGCGCCGCATTGCCATTGTTCGGAATGGCTGCCTGTATTGCCGTTGAATCATGAACCTGTTAATTATTTAACTGTTTCAACCGCAATCTACTGTTCGCGTGATGGAATATCAATTGCGATAGAACTGGTAATTTTCTTTTGTAATGATATCGATAGGCATAAGGTAATTCTTCTCTATGGTATTGGAATAAACAAGGTGCTGGAACAATGTCATCACTCCACGGTATCCCTGCTCCTGTGGTTTTTCGCAGATAAGAAAATCAATTGACCCATCTTTAAGAAATTCCACATTATCTTTTGTAAAGTCGTAACCTAATAAAAGAACATCTTCCAATCCAGCTTTACGCAGATATTTTGCGACAACGGAAACTCTCGAATTGGTCACAAATATTGCTCCTATATCATTTTCTTTTTTTATCAGCTGATCCAGTTTCTTTGCCACTGCTGCATAATCCGTTTGCTTTGAATCCAGGGTAAGGATCTTATTCTGGATCTTATTATCGGAGAAATAAGCTCTGAATCCGTCCTCTTTCCGGAGAATTGCATAGTTATTGTCGATCTCGCGTGCAATCTTTACCACCAGCACTTTCTGTGTTTTGGTCACGCAGTAATTAACCAGTTGAGCGGCCAGGTATCCGCTGTGAAAGATCTCAGCACCGATGTAACACATAGCATCGTATCCGGGAATATCTGAGTTGATCATCACATAGGGGATCGCTTTCTTTTTACAATCTTCTGTCAGCACCAATGATTCTTCCGGAAAGATAGGCGTGAACAGAATCCCGTCAGGTTTTTGCCGGATGATCTTTTTTACCTGTTTATCAAATGATCCTTCATCATTCTGGTCAAAAAAATATCGCTCTATCTGGATACCATATTGTTTGATTTCTGCTTCTGCCTGATTGATCCCATCGAGCGGAGCTTGCCAGAATTCGGTTTCACCGGAAATATTGGGAAGCAGTACAGCAAGCCTTATGGTGCCACGCGATGCCAGCGCTAATCTTCTTGCCAATACATTGGGTTGATAGTTCAGCTTCTGAATTATGCCCTGTATCTTATTTTTTGTTTTCTCGGAAACGCCTTCCCTGTTATGTATCACCCTGTCTACCGTCGCTATGGATACTTTGGCCAGCCGGGCTATTTCTTTAACGCCCGCAGCCGATTTATCAGTACTTTTCTTCATAAAGGTTTAAATGCTAGTAAACAAATCTATAGAATTATTCAGGCACTTCATAGATTCAGTCTGTAAACCTTTGTCTGGCAAGGGTTGGGATGGCCGGAAATAAATATTTACCATTAGTTCTTCGCCTCTGTATTTCTCACATCCCTGTCGCCGGTATGATCAAATCCGCGTTCTCTTTCAAACCGGATCATTTCTTCAGGCCGGAAATTATTGATAAAGGCCCGTCGTCTCAGATCCGTGCTGTTTCCCCTGCTGTAATGGAGCGTACCTCCATGATGCCAGACGCAGGAGCCGGCCTTTATCTCTACCGCAACTCCCTCAGATTCCCGGGCATCACACTCCAGCGCGCCGCCGCCTTTGCCGGCCGGACGGTGTGGCCTGACCTCAAGCAGGTGAGAACCGGGTACGTACCACATACAACCATTGTCCTTCACCGCATCATCCAGGGCAACCCAGCAACTTGCAGCCCGCACATCGGGCATACTGATCCAATAAGCACAATCCTGGTGCCATGGTGTGGGTGTGATTGAATGTGGTGCTTTGTCGATCAGCATGTCGAAATCAAGCTCCATATCCTGCCCAAGCAACTGCTTCGCGATCTGCCTGGTTTCCTGATGTAATGGCTTTTCAAGCAGTGAAGGCATCAGGCGCGAAGGCAGCATGATCTGGGTGATCCTCTCTGCCTGCACAGGCTTATCTCCTTCCACAAAACCGCCCAGGTCGGACCTGAACCTTCCTGCATCGATCTTATTCCCCAGAAACTCTTCATACACCGACCGATAATATTCGATCTCCTCCTCTGACAGAATATTCTCCACTACTAAATAACCATTGCGGTTAAAGAAATTGACCTGATCCAGGGTAATGTTCATATCAACTGTTTTTGACTCTTTCAAAACTAGTATTGTATCTTCAGTAAACATTTCAATATTATACGCCAGTACTATTTTATACATGAACGAGCCAACAAAAAAGAAGCGGAATAAAACGGAAAGAGATATCATTGATTTCCGCAAAGCCGGATGGAAAGAGATAATGGTGCTTGGCAAGTACAATTACAAGCAGGCGCATGAAGAGCTACCACCTCATGCACACAGGCAAACGCTTGAGATCTGCTACTGCAGCAAAGGCGAACAGGTCTACGAAGTGAACGAAACACTTTACAAAATAAAAGGCGGCGATCTTTTCGTCACATTTCCCGGGGAAGTACACAGCACAGGAAAGTACCCGGAAGAAAAAGGTGAACTATACTGGATGATGATCCGCATTTCCCCGGGGAAAAAACAACAACGTTTTTTGCAATACGATCATAAGCTGGCCATTGAATGGCAGCAGCAACTACTGCATTTGCCAAGACATTTCCGGGGCAATAACCATATCAGGCTTCTGCTCGAAAATATTTTCATAACGCATAAATCCACAAAAAATAACTTGCGGCAAATTGAACTTCGTCATGCCATTGCATCGTTTCTTCTTGAAGTGATACATGCGGCACAGACACCTGTGTTTTCACGACAAACAGGCCGCATGCAAACGATCGATCAATTCATTAAAGAAAAAATAGACGAGCCCGTTGTATTGGAAGAAGTAGCCAACCTCGTCGGCCTTTCTTTATCCCGTTTCAAGGCCTGGTTCAAAGAAGAAACAGGCACCACTCCTCTCGACTATATATTAAAATACAAGATCCGTACGGCCTGTGAATGGCTTCGCAAACCAAGCAGGACGATTGCTGATATCGCCTTCGAAACAGGTTTTCAAAACCAGCAATACTTTTCCACTGTATTCAGGAAGTATATGGGGATGACTCCGGGAGAATACAGAAAAGACGCCAGTATTCAATGATCAATGCAAGCAACAAATGCACCCGTTGCCGGCAGATCTATTTAAGGAATGTGACGAGTCCTGGTGAAGATATTTTCTTTAACTCCCTGATGACAATGGAAGCATTCAGTTCGGCGCCAGCTTTATCGGTGTGCGTGTGATCTGCCGGAAAAAATGCTTTAACTTTTTCAGTACCCAATGCTTCATATTCCGTTGCGATGATATCATTCAGGTCAATAAAAAAACACTGTTCTTCTCTGGCAACCTCTTTCGCCCACTTCGTATAACTGTCTGTTGAGCGGCTTACTTTCCCCTCTTTCCAGTTATCCCTCGGTACGGGAGAGCATACTATGGCAACCGCTCCTTTCGCTTTTGCTTCGCGAATGTATTTGCGCATATACCATCCATAGGTATGTACCGTTTCATCTTTCTTCGTGATCGGATTAAAAATATCCTTTGACTCCTCGCCGGTGCCCTGAATGGTGCCACGGGCACGGGCTGTATCATCGAGCGGACCAGCATCATTATGTCCGAATTGCATGATCACATAGTCACCTTTCTTAAGCGTAGCAGTGATCCGCTCCCACCGGCCTTCTGTAATAAAAGTCCGGCTGCTTCTTCCCCCGATCGCCTGGTTGCTTACAGAAATTTTTGTTGTATCAAAATATCCGGCGATAAAACTTCCCCAACCCCATTGCTGATTCTTACCGGAACCATCTCCATTTCTTACGGTAGAATCACCTATAATATAAAAAACAGGCTTATCTTTTTGCAGTATCAAAAATGAACTGCAGATCAGCAGCATGGCTATTATACAGGCAAACGATCTTTTCATTGCTTTATTTTTTTGTCTTTGAAGTAACAGGTTTGATGATAGAAATAAACGGTACCGGAGGGTTCTTCATTCCCTGTCCAAAATAGAAACTGGTGTGCGGTGGTTGATTATAGGCAACATTCTGCCAGGCAATACTGAGCCGGTATTGCGGGTCATGCATGAGGGTATAAAACTTTTTGTCCGTTGGTATACTCGTTGAAAAGATCCGCAACTCTTTATTATCTGATGAACGATAGATCACCTCTTCCCGCCAGTCGCCTAAAATATCAGCAGACAACACCGGGTTTGACTTTGTACCATTGTTGCTCACGCATTGAAAGTCTGCGGCATCCAGCAACTTAACTGTTTTTGCCTCTTTATAATTCCATTTATCGACATGCGTTCCATTCAGTATTTCGCTGAGCACATCGCCGTCCCAAAAGATCCCCATGTTGCAGGCAGGTGTGCTCCCGGCAATCTTATTGCCTTTACAGTCAAACAAGCCCGTGATGCCCGCGCCTGCCACCCAGCATTCATATCCGGGATACCGGGGATCTATATCTAGGGCAAGTCCGCGGCCAGGTCCTTCACCGTCATCTCCGGCTTTTACAGACGCTTTTTTCCAGATCACTTCGCCTGTACGTGCATCACGGAAATTAGCCCCGGCGTCATCAAACCGTTCCTGAATATCGAAGACTTCCAAACCTGGTCTTGAGGGATCAAGATCTGAAACGTGTAATGCGTCGCCATGACCAAGGCCTGTTGTATAAAATCCTTTGCCATCATCATCGATTGTCATTGCTCCGAATACGATCTCATCTTTTCCATCTTTATCGACGTCCGCAACAGTGAGGTTATGATTTCCCTGCCCACGAAAACTTCTGTTGGTGGAAGGATTATCGCTGTCAAATGTCCATAAATGCTGCAACTTCCGGTCACGGAAATTAAATGCCGCGAGTACAGACCGGGTATAGTAACCTCTTGTCATGATCAGGCTTGGTGTTTTTCCATCCAGGTAGGCAATGGCAGCGAGGAAACGATCCATGCGATTTCCATAACCATCTCCCCAAACTTCTTTTAATTGCGCTGGCGTTGGCGTTAAGGAAGAATCAAATCTTGATGGAATATAAGCGATCGTGTGCAATGCTTCTCCCGTTAATCCATCAAATACGGTAAGATATTCCGGGCCGGAAAGAATGTAGCCGCTATTATTTCGCCAGTCTTTTGTTGAGTCGCCGATCATGTTTCCCTTTCCATCGATCGTTCCATCAGCAGTTTTCATTGCCAGTTCTGCACGTCCGTCACCATCGAGATCATATACCATGAACTGCGTGTAGTGAGCGCCTTCACGGATATTCTTGCCGAGATTGATGGTCCATAGCAAGGTGCCGTCTAACCGATAGGCCTGGATCACCGGCGGATCTGTAAAGCCGGCCTGGCTATTGTCTTTACTCTTTCCAACCTGGTGTAATATGATCTCATACTGACCGTCACCATCCAGGTCACCCACACTTGCATCATTGGGTGCATAACCTGCAGGTGTTTGCAGCGGAACGGAGAAATACGGCCTCACTCCCGGATCTAACACAAACGGGTTGCTCGTTTCTATCTCTTTCTTACCTTTAAATACCTTAATAAAATATGACAGTTTATGGATCGTATCCGGCTCGCTATAACTGAATCCCGTAACGTTTGATATCCGGAATTTATTCAGCTTTTCCGGAGATCCGCTTCCTTTTGCGCGGTAAACATCATAACTAAGAGTGCCTGGCTCGTCTCCTGCAAGCCGCCAGCTGACAAACACTCCGCCCTCCATATTTCGAACAGCCACTACACCTTTGTCGAGATATTCCATTCTCCGCTGCGCGAACAACGAAGAAGAAACAAGCAGGATCGACAAAGTGACGAGACAATTATTGAATACATTCATAACAAGCAAGAAAATTAACAGGCAAAATACAATGTGTGTTAAGCCTGCCTGTCCTGTAGCATCCTGATCAGCACCGTTCAGGGACTGCCTTACCGCTCTGGCAATGAGAATTCAACGAACGCAGGAAGAAAAATATCCATCCGGTCAACAACAGTTGCTCCTTCTCGTTCGTCTATTTACTTTCTAAGCAGGGTAAGGGATATGAGTCCGATGATCACATCATTTGCTACGGCTTTAACGGTAATACTTTTCAACTCTTTACTTTCATCGAGCGGAAGATCAAGAACAGTTGCCGCACCTCCGTCAATTGCCCTGTTCGTAAATCCTTTGATCGATGTATGCTTTTCAAATGAATCCGTGATCAACCCGGTCTTTAAATGTACTCTGAGCGGAGGCGGCCCGTTTGTACGGAATGCATATCCATCATTATACAGATCCTGTTCGATCGGCCACCAGTTATCCGGGTTCTTTAAAGATAAGATTGATGTTGTTCCATCAATATAGTTGACCTGGATAATACCATTCACGATATGGCTTTGCATCGGATTGGTGGTTCCGGCCATCAGGAAATATGCCTGTTTTGCTTTACCGTGCAATGCAATGTTGACGGAATCCGGAAAATTATCCCAGGTTGATACAAATGAAATGTTCTGCTGGTTTGTATCGGGGTTGTAAGAAAAAGGAATTCCCTGTGGCAACTTAATTTCACCTGCCGCCGCAGATAATTTCTGCAAGCCTGAGTCGTTGACCGCTGGTTGTATTAACGGATAAGCCCAATTACCGATTCCCTGCGTGGGAAGCTGAAGTGTTGTAACAGTGGGGCGAGGTGAGAGATACTGATGTTTAAAAATATTTGTCACCCTGTCATTCTGAACATCCGCCAGATCTATCTTTTCAAAGAAAGCGCCTGTCATGTTGTTTTCCCAATACTGGAAATTGATATGAACAGATCCGCGGTCACTCACAAACCTGATCAGATTCGATCCACATTTAAAGTCTTTCGATGGGAAGCGGAACGAAAGATCCTGCTGCCGGTTGTCCATCTGAACAGCATGGACCAATTTTTCATTGATAAATAAATCTCCTTTCAAAACTCCTCGTCCATTCCGCCGCAACCTGACCTCCACTTCTGACTTATACTTATCCGCACTGATATGCAAAGGTTCAATTAATACATATCTCACCGGCTGTAAATAAATACACCCTTTATATCTCACCCGAACATAAAATTCTTTTTCTCCCGTATTGCTGGCAATGATCTTTACACTACTTCTGCTGAGACTGACCACATCTCCTGCTACGATGTCTGTATGATCGATATTTGCCGGCTTACCCTGAACAAATAACCTGATCGTATCATCAGCGAGATACCGTGAATAGTCGCTGCTGATCACCGGGATCAACTCCTCTTTCCATAAAACGTTCACTTTGTAATCGTCGCTATAGGGAACATCGATCAGGACGACGGGCGAACCAATCGCACCGGTATCATACGACCATTTCATCTGCCGGCCGTTCACCTCTACACGCGCAACCAGCTTTCTTCCGGTATTCAATCGTAGTGACAACGCCATCTTGCGGGGAAAGTGGGAACTGATACTGTATTCGTCGCTGATCCTGGTTCGTCTGACGCGGAAAGAGATATCCGGTGTTTCGATAAATGCATGCCGCCAGTCAGCAGGGAGGCCGGGAGAAATAACCAACGTATCATGGAGTGCATCAGGATTTACACCAAATAAACCTTCGACAAGGCTTCTCGCTGTCATTGCCACGGGATCTGCAAAATCACGATACAGTTCTCCCCGCATTGCATCGTAAAAAGAAAGCTGTTGAAAATTTCCGGGACTTGCACCGAGATACATACTTTCAACGAGCGATGATCTCCATAACCGGAAAGCGGTTTCATTATTGCCTCCCTGCCAGTAAGCAAGGGCCGTGTGCATTAATTCCGCCAGCGCTACGTTATTTAATGACCACGTATAAGGTTGCCAGTTGCTCGTAGCGAGTGTAAACAAAGTTGTATCCTTTAATCCATTAGCACGGATTGGAATATGCGGGATATGTCTATCTACATAGTTAAGCAGTTGGCGATGGGTCATCTTATCTCCTACTTTTGAATCTATGGTATGATAAATTGTCCATAACGCCGGAGATGCATGCAGCAGTTGCTTTCCCAGCAGGTCTTTATATTCAGCGAATACATTAAGCCCGGGTATCCATAGTTTGGAATGCATTGCCTGCAATATTTTCTGCGCTTCAGCTTCATAGGCTGTGCCGTCTAAATGGAGTATGGTGGCGATCATTGCAGCCATTTTGTTCGCCTTGTAATTGTAGGACGAACTGTGAGTAACAGCACCGCCGCTGTATTGCAGTGCATCGCTGGCCCAGATAGCGGCATACGCATCATACAATCCATCTCCGTCTGCATCGAAGTTTCTTTTCTCCCAGGCAAGGTGGCGTTGAAGCAATGGCCACATCTTACGGGCATAGGCTGTGTCACCGGTCCATTTAAGATGATTCAGCAACTGATCAACAAAAACAAGGTTCATATCATAATGATGCGGGCGAAGATCACCATTGGGACTACGGCTGATATATCCATTACTGAACATGGATGTTCCCATCTTCTCCAGCCCACGTGCAAGGTGAAGGGCAGTATCCATTACCACGGTACCGGACAATGGTTGTACAACCTGCGACAGCGCGTAACTGTTAAAGTGCAATTGAGCGCGGTCATGCCATCCAAGCGCATCGGCCACATATGCTCCGCGCCATCCATTCAGGCGCATACGCCAGGCAACCGCACCATGCATGTACGAGGGGGATTCCCATATCGCATCAGCAGCCATGCTCAATGCGCCGCCAAGTGTATTGACGAAGGGGTCTGGAGTTTCCAACCGAACCCGCGAGGCAAGTCTTTTCCGTTCACCTTCCGCTTTATTAAAGAGATCATCCAGCTGACCATAATCTTCTGTGATTGTATCTGAATGCTGCAGCAAAAAATAATATACGCCATTATCCTTCAACTCTATCTCAGCAGAAACTAAAGAACTGTCCCTCCGGGAAGACGCCTGTAAAGCAGCAGGTGAGATCTGCGCGCCCGGATCCTTTAGTCCAAGGATTGCGCCAGGAGGAAACAACCCTTTAACGACTTTTGGATCCGGCTCCTTTCCTGTACTATCTTTTATCCTGAATCCGTAAAGGACGGAAAACTTGTTTGATGCTATATTGATCAGATTGGCATTGCAATATTCCGGCTTCAGATCGAAAGACGATTCAGGGTCTGCACCAATATCGCCGTCACGGGAAAATTTACGACCGGTTACACCTCCAAATGCGGTAACTATTCTTAGTCGATCCGGAATATCATTTGCTTCAAGTTTTATGATCACTCCTTCCCTGTTGAACAAGGGAAGAACTGTCAGCCTGATCTTTCCTTTTTCCAGCAATGAATCTCCAATGGAATAGATCATTGAACCCGGACGGTAACGCGTTTCAATCTTATTTGCATTGACCAGCCACTTATCAGCGCTGCCGTTCATTAACCCAAATTTCAGATTGCCACCCATGCCGGGGAGATAGAGGGCAAATTCCGGCAGATCACCCGCCTCAACACGAAAGGCCGTGTTGCTTCCATATAAAGCGCGATTAAACCTCCGACGAGGTTCTACGCAAAGAAAATCGCCGTGATCGGGAACGTAATGAATGTTGCGTGGAATGTTGTGCCACACAGGATCATGCTGAGAGTATCCTGTAAAAGTTACAAACAGGCAAAGGAGCACCCCAAACAATCGCGTTCTTTTCATGTACTGAAAGATACTAAAAGACAGGCGAGAACGGGAGCGATGCTGTATGAAAAGAAAAACGCCCCGGTTGGGGCGTCCTGCTATGGCGTTCTTATTTTTATGATTTGGAAAGGGCATTTAAGCAGACCTGCAGACTTTCTCTCCATGACGGCGGGTCAATGCCGTAAACCGCTGTGATCTTTGAAAGATCCATTGCAGAATACGCAGGTCTTTTTGCCGGCGTCGGATAGGCACTGCTGGGAATAGGCTTCACCTGGCAATTACTTCCGGAGATCTCTTTTATTGCTTCCGCAAACTGGAACCAACTGATGATGCCCGTATTGCTGTAATGATAAATTCCAGGATGCCAGTTTCCGGATGAGATGATCTGCAGGATCGCCTTTGCAAGATCAGCAGCGTAGGTTGGTGATCCAACCTGGTCACTCACTACGCTGATCTCAGGCTTTTCACTCATCAACCGGATCATCGTTTTTACGAAATTTTTTCCGAATTCGGAGTACACCCATGAAGTACGGATGATCACTGACTGATCATTATTGTCAACAGCTTTCCTTTCCCCGGCCAGCTTTGATTCACCATATATCCCCTGCGGATCAGTTGGTGCGTCTGTTGCATACGGAGCCGAAGCCTGTCCATTGAAAACATAATCCGTCGATATATGGATGAACCGCGTATTATACTTCTTTGAAGCAGTGGCGAGATTAGAAGGCCCTTCTGCATTTACCGCGAATGCATTATCCCTGTCAGTTTCTGCTTTGTCAACGGCTGTATAAGCCGCACAGTTTATGCAATACTGCGGTGCATATTTTTCAAACACTGTGTTGACGGATGCAGCATCATCAATAGCTAATTCTTCCCTGGTAAGAAAAATAAAATCGAATATGGCGAATGCACTGGCGATCGCCTGGAGTTCTTTCCCTAACTGACCGTTTGCTCCGGTTACAAGTATCTTTTGCTTAACTACCATTATGATTAAAATGTGAAGTTGTGTTTGCAATCTGCCAGCATTGGCAGCTTCTGATCTTTTTCTGAAACGATCGCTTTATCAGCAGGGATCTTCCAGTCTATATTCAATGCAGGATCGCCGTGATACACACCTCCATCGCTTTCCTTGTGATACAATGAATCGCATTTATAGAATACTTCCGCTTTTTCGCTCAGCACTGAAAATCCATGAGCAAATCCTTTCGGAACAAGTAACTGTTTCTTATTTTCTGCAGATAGTTCGATTGTATACACTTTTCCATAAGTTGGCGAACCAGCCCTGAGATCAACAGCTGCATCCAGGATCGTTCCGCTGATAGCTCTGACGAGTTTTGTCTGGGCATGCGGATCTAACTGAAAATGTAATCCGCGGATCACGCCGTAGCTGGAAGAGGATTGATTGTCCTGTACAAATTTGTAACCGATTCCCTGAGCAGAAAATGTATCAGCATTGTATGCTTCAAAAAAATATCCCCTGCTGTCTTCAAATACTTTTGGTTCGAACACCAATAAACCAGCTATACCTGTTTCGATAAATGGCATATATTATAAACTCCAATAAGTTCTGTTAATAATTTTGTTTCTGAAAATACCTTTTAGATCAGCGATCAGTGCGTGTTCGCTGGTAATACCGGTAAAGTAATCATCCGCGAGCGAAAGGTAGGCTGAATGCGGAACGGTAATGATAACTGCATCATAAGACGAACCGATCTTCTCTGCCAGCCTGAAGCCGTATTCGTGCTGTAGTTCATCGGAATCTGCATGCGGATCTTCCACATCCACATTCACATAGAATGCCTGCAATGCCTTAACAACGTCAGCCACTTTGGAATTCCTGATATCACTTACATTCTCCTTGAATGTAGCCCCCTTTACCAGCACTTTTGCATCCTTAACATTGCCAACGGTTTTGATCAGGTGTTGTACAACATTTTTAGCAACATAGTTGGCCATCTCATCATTGATGGTGCGGCCGGCAAGGATCACCTGTGATTTGTATCCAAGCTCGTTGGCTTTATGGGTAAGATAATATGGGTCAACGCCGATACAGTGTCCTCCAACCAAACCCGGTTGAAACTTCAGGAAGTTCCATTTTGTACCTGCGGCTTCAAGCACTTCAAATGTGTTGATGCCCATTTTATTGAAGATGATGGAGAGTTCATTCATCAATGCGATATTAAGATCCCTTTGTGTATTCTCAATGATCTTCGCCGCTTCGGCTACTTTGATTGATGAAGCTTTATGAATTCCCGCTCTCACCACCAGTTCGTATACTCCAGCGATCACGTCAAGCGATTCCTGGTCGCAACCTGAAACAACTTTTACAATGGAAGACAATGTATGATTCTTATCGCCCGGGTTGATCCTTTCCGGAGAGTAGCCCAATTTGAAATCTTTAATGTTTTTCAGGCCGGATAGTTGCTCAATTACGGGAAGGCAATCTTCTTCTGTGCATCCGGGATATACAGTTGATTCGAATACAACATAATCTCCTTTGCTGATAACTTTCCCTATGGTTTCTGATGCGCGTAGAACCGGCGTAAGATCCGGCACTTTATGTTCATCTACGGGTGTGGGCACTGCCGCGATATAGAAAGAAGCTTCTTTCAGCACATCAAGCGAATCGGTGAAAGTGATATCACAGCCTTCGAATGCCTCTTTTTCCAGTTCATTGCTCGGGTCAATTCCCTGTTTCATCAGAGCAACCCGGCTGGGATTGATATCGAATCCGATAACGGAAACCTTGCGCGCCAATTCCAGGGCAATGGGCAGGCCAACATAGCCGAGGCCTATCACTGCCAGTTTTTTCTTTTTATCAATTAATTCCTGGAGCATAAAAGTGGATTGGCTGGCTAATTCGTTTTATTCAATATAATTACAAACCGCAGAGAAAGTATCACGCATGATCTCATCTGCTGCGTCCTTCTCTGCGGTTGTATGTTCAGTTATGATAATTTCAGTGAACTGTTTACTTGTTGCTCACAAACTCTTTCGGTTGCTTCTTCCATTCTTCTTCCGGTAAAGATTTGAAGTAATCATACGTGATCTTCAACCCTTCACTTCTGCTGACTTTGGGCTCCCAGTTGAGTATGGACTTAGCCTTTGAAATATCCGGCTTTCTTTGTTTGGGATCATCAACCGGCAGTGGTTTGTAGGCGATCTTCACTTTATCACCTGTCAAAGCAAGGATCTCTTCCGCAAAGTCTTTCAGCGATATCTCGTTCGGGTTACCGATGTTCACCGGCAGTTTATAATCGCTGAGCAACAGCCTGTAGATGCCTTCAACAAGGTCATCAACGTAGCAGAAGCTACGTGTTTGTGAACCATCACCAAACACGGTCATGTCTTCTCCGCGAAGTGCCTGACCGATAAAAGCTGGTAGTGCGCGTCCGTCATTCAGTCGCATTCTCGGACCGTAGGTATTGAAGATGCGAACGATCCTGGTTTCTACTCCATGGAAACTGTTATAGGCCATGGTGATAGACTCCATGTATCGTTTTGCTTCATCATACACGCCGCGTGGACCTACCGGGTTTACATTACCCCAGTATTCTTCCGTTTGCGGATGCACCAGTGGATCTCCGTACACTTCGCTGGTGGACGCCACAAGTATACGGGCGCCTTTTGATTTGGCAAGACCCAGGCAATTATGCGTTCCCATGGCTCCTACTTTCAGTGTCTGAATAGGAATTTTGAGATAGTCGATCGGGCTCGCAGGCGATGCGAAGTGCATGATATAATCCAGCGGACCTGGTATATGTATGAACTTTGTTACATCGTGATGATAGAATTCGAACTGAGGCAGTTTGAACAAATGTTCAATATTACGCAGGTCTCCGGTGATCAGGTTATCCATCGCAATGACAGAATATCCTTCCTTAATGAACCGGTCGCAAAGGTGCGACCCCAGGAATCCTGCTGCACCGGTAACAAGTACTCTTTTTGACATATATCGCAGTTAGTTATTTAACAATCGATGGAGCTCTGCCTATGCTTTCGTAGTGGAATCCGAGTTCACGGATCGCAGCCACTTCAAACAGGTTACGCCCGTCGAAAATTGTTTTATTTTTTAATGATGATACGATCTTCAGGAAGTCAGGAGTTCTGAATTCATTCCATTCTGTTGCGATGATCAATGCGTCGGCACCTTGCAGGGCTGCGTATTGGTTTTCTGCATAAGTGATCTTATCTCCAATTGTTTTCTTTACGTTACCCATCGCTTCGGGGTCGAACGCCGTTACCGTTGCGCCTTCTGCAGTCAGTGCGTCGATCATATACAATGCCGGAGCTTCACGTATGTCATCAGTATTCGGTTTGAAAGCCAATCCCCACAGCGCAAAATGTTTCCCTTTCAGGTTTCCTTTGAAGTAGTTCTTGATCTTCGGGAAAAGATGAAGCTTTTGTGTTTCGTTCACTTCCATTACCGCATTCAGGATCTTGAAGTCGTATTTTACTTCGTTGGAAGATTTTACGAGAGCCTGAACGTCTTTAGGAAAGCAGCTTCCGCCATATCCGATCCCGGGGAACAGGAAGCGTTTGCCAATGCGATCATCGCTACCAACACCGCGGCGGACCATATCCACATCAGCGCCGAGTAATTCGCAAAGGCGGGCAACTTCATTCATGAAAGAGATCTTCGTTGCGAGGAAAGAGTTCGCTGCATATTTGGTCAGCTCAGCAGAACGCTCATCCATAAAGATTACGGGGTTGCCCTGGCGTACAAATGGTGCATACAGATCTCCCATCAGTTTTTTCGCTTTCTCTGAACTTGTTCCGATCACAACGCGATCAGGTTTCATGAAGTCGTCCACCGCAACACCTTCCCTGAGGAATTCAGGATTTGATACCACGTCAAAAGCGCCATCGAGGTTGATACCAGCTTTTTTTGAACTTTCCAGGATAGCGGCATTCACTTTTTCAGCAGTGCCGACAGGAACAGTACTTTTGTCAATGATCACCTTATAATCATCAGGCTTCAGCAAAGTACCCAATTGACTTGCCACGCCGAGGATGTATTTCAGATCGGCGGATCCGTCTTCACCTGGAGGTGTTGGAAGAGCAAGGAAAACGATTGAAGCATCTTTAATTCCAGCCGCGAGATCAGTGGTGAAATGAAGACGGTCTTCTTTCAGGTTCCTTAAAAAAAGTTTCTCAAGGCCAGGTTCATAGATCGTTATTTCTCCGTTGCTCAGTTTATTGACTTTTGTACTGTCAATGTCTACACAGGTAACGGCATTGCCGGTTTCAGCAAAACAGGTTCCGGTTACGAGACCTACATATCCGGTTCCTACTACAGCGATTTTCATGAATGCGTGTTGATTATTGGTTAAGGTTGTTAATTATTCAAATACTCCAGCACTTTACTGCTGATAAATTTCAATTGTTCTTCGTCGAGCTCTGTATGCATTGGCAGTGAAATAACGCGCTCGGTGAGCCAGTCTGTAACCGGCAGCAACTGCGAAGCCACATTGAACTGCTCAAACATTTTCTGCTTATGACCGGGCACCGGATAATAGATCATGGAAGGGATCTTGTGCTCCGCCAGGAAGCTGTTAAGTCCGTCCCTTACTGCTGCCACATCCGGCTTTCCATTGTCAAGCAATAACGTGTACTGGTGAAACACATGCCGGGAGTAGGATGCCCTGAATGGCGTGGTTACCACTGAATGGCCCGACAATGCATTATCATAGAAATCGGCGGCTGATCGCCTGGCGTCGATGTATTCGTCCAGATGTTTCAGCTTGATATCCAGGATGGCAGCCTGGATGGTATCCAGGCGACTGTTGCAGCCTACCACGTCGTGGTAGTATCTCCGGCTTTGGCCGTGATTTGCAACCATTTTCATCCGATCTGCCAACGCGTCATCGTTAGTAAATATTGCACCGCCATCCCCGAAAGCGCCCAAATTTTTCGAAGGATAGAAGGAAGTGCAGCCAATATGACCGATCGAGCCGGCTTTTTGAGTCCTGCCGTCACTGAACGTATAATTGCTTCCAATGGCCTGCGCATTATCTTCTATCACCCATAAATGGTGTTTCTGAGCGATCGCCATGATCTCTTCCATTGGAGCAACATGACCGTACAAGTGCACCGGAACAATGGCTTTTGTTTTGGGTGTGATCGCTTTTTCCAGCGCCGCAGGATCCATACAAAACGTCTTAGGATCCACTTCCACGAAAACAGGCTTCAGCCGGAGAAGCGCAATTACCTCGGTCGTGGCGATATAGGTAAAAGAAGGAGTAATGACCTCATCGCCCGGTTGAAGATCCAGCGCCATCATGGCAATCTGCAACGCATCCGTTCCATTCGCGCAAGGTATAGTATGCTTCACGCCGAGATAGGCGGAAAGATTATTGCAAAAATCCTGGACAGGCTTCCCGTTAATGAAAGCTGAACTTTCCATTACCTGTAATACCGCCTTATCTACCTCTGTCTTGATTTTTTGATACTGAGTCTGGGTATCAACCATTTGGATAGGTCGCATAAAAAAGTCTTTGAAGGGTACAACATCAAGTTCACTTTGACAGTCCGTAATCACTCCGCTCTGCACCACTCCACAAAGTGCCGCAAAAATAGTAAAATACGGGATGTTTCATAGTTTGACTTTACATTTGCCGGAATTGAGTGAGTAAATCGTCGTTTGAAGCAGGTTCGTCGTTGACGGATAGAGACTTAGACCAGGCTTTTCCCGTCAAAAAGGCCATTTCGGCGTATTATTCTTTCCAGGTGAACGCCCGGACAGCCAGGTACGATCGCACTCAAACCCATAAAACCCGACCGGTTGAAACTATTCTTGTACAATACTTTTCTCCTGCTGTTCCGCATCGGCGTCAGGATCGCATCCCTGTTCAATAAAAAAGCGGGGCAATGGATAGAAGGCCGTAAAAATGTTTTTGAACGGCTGGATACAGCATTGAAAAACCAATCGGATATCATCTGGATGCACTGCGCTTCTCTCGGTGAATTTGAGCAGGGCCGCCCCTTACTTGAAAAGATCCGGCTGCAATATCCCAGGTACAAGCTACTCGTCACTTTCTTCTCTCCCTCCGGATATGAGGTCATGAAAAATTACAAAGGTGCCGATTGGGTATTTTATCTTCCGATGGATGGAAGGTCGAATGCAAAACGTTTTATGCGGATCGTCAACCCTTCACTGGTAATCTTCGTAAAGTATGAGTACTGGTATTATTACCTGAAAACAGTTGAACAAAAAAATATCCCCTTATTGATGGTATCGGCCATCTTCAGGCAAAACGCTGCGTTCTTTAAATGGTATGGAGGTCTTTACCGTAAAATGTTACACAGCTTTACGCACTTGTTCATTCAAACGGAGGAGTCCTTCCGGTTACTGTCTGCCCTGCTTCCGCCAGAGAAATTTACCCTAGCGGGAGATACGCGGTTCGACCGGGTGATAGATATTGCAGAGAAAGCGGAACCGATCCCCCTGATCGAACAGTTCACTGCTCACAGCCAAACGATCATCGCCGGCAGCAGCTGGCCCCCCGATGAAGCGATCCTGCAAACCGCCTTTAATACCCTGAAAGGAAGATTTAAACTTATCATTGCCCCACACCAGGTGACGGTAGAGCATGTCTCCCAGCTCAGAACATTGTTTCCCGGATGTCTGCTCTATTCACAATTGCTTTCCGGCGAGCGCCAGCCTACTGAAAGTAATGTACTCATCATCGATAATATCGGGCTTCTCTCCCGGATCTATCGCTATGCCCACACTACCTATATTGGTGGTGCTTTCGGGGCGGGACTACACAATACGCTTGAAGCCGCTGTATATGGGAAACCAGTGATGTTTGGAACGAATTACACGAGATTCAATGAAGCGATCGGGCTGATCGAAGCCGGTGCGGCCTTCAGCATTACGGAAGCAAACGCCTACATAAGCATTCTGCAACAATTCAGTTCAGACAGTGAGTATTATGAAAAAGTCTGCAAAGCAGCCCTGGGATTTGTATACCAGCATAAGGGAGCTACGGGGCAGATCATGCGGTATATTCAGGAAAAACGTCTTTTGACCAGCTGATCGAACTGCAGTACCAGTGGATGATCATTGTCCCAGCCCAGCTTAACTTTCAGTTCGCGGCTGATCCAATAATCCGCTTCGGGGAAAATATTAAAGCCATTGATCGTTTTAATGCTGCGCTCATACATAGCTTCATCACCACGGAAAAGATCGTTAATGAAAACGAACCTGTCATTAATGCCGATCGCCTTGCGAAGGTCTTTGACAGGAATGTCTTTAAACATCTCCGCCAGTTCAGTTTTGACCTGCTTCAGTTTGTCATTGATCGATTCATCTGATTTATTTACCTGGTGTGAAAGGGTCGGGATCTCATTCAGCGGATCACTTACGATCTCATGCTGGGCTACCGGCTGATAGGCTGAAGTTTGCTGTGCATAAGCGATAGTTCTTTTTTCCTCTACCACGACAATTTTCTCTACCTGTTTTGCCACGGGTTCCTCTTTCACGGTTACCGGAACAGGCTGGGCCTGTACAGATTTTTCGTTCGGGCGTGGTGCGTATCGTTCATATTGACCGGCATTGACCACCTGTGCGGCTACCGGCTCGTGGTATATCTCGGCGGGTTGAACCTGTTTAACTTCCGCTACGGCAGGCGCCGGCTGAACCGCCATACCTGCAGGCATTACGACAGCCACTTTGGAACTACCCAACCGCTTTGCCGACTGGAGGCTGAGTAATTCGTTGTGCAAGCTCGTCACAGTAGCCAGCATATCAGTCGTGTCTGCCTTCTGTTCCGCCTGTTCATTTAGTTTAGATATCAGTGCCTGTATTCGTTCCATTGCGCTTCATTTGAGGTCTCACTTCATCAATTGTATTCAAAAATCAAAACTCCGGTTTCGTGTTTTTATTTTTGAAATTTTACTTTTGACTTTTTTAATCGCGTCACTAAAATTACAAACACTTTGCCAATTAAGTGATTACGCGTTCCGGAATTTAAAATCTTAACAATGTTTATCGAACCCAGCCTGCGCGGAGAGCGCCGCGGATGGATAGAGGTGATCTGCGGATCAATGTTCAGCGGCAAAACGGAAGAACTGATCCGAAGATTGAAAAGAGTGAAGATCGCCAACCTGAAGGTGGAGATCTTCAAACCGGCTATTGATATCAGGTATGATGAGATCAAGATTGTTTCACATGATACAAACGCGATCCTGTCAACACCTATCGATAACTCTCAGAAGATCCTGCTCCTTGCGCAGGATGTGGATGTGATCGGCATCGATGAAGCACAGTTCTTCGATGATGAGCTGCCCAATGTTTGTGATGAGCTGGCCTATAGGGGGATCAGGGTGATCGTGGCCGGGCTTGATATGGATTACACCGGCAAGCCGTTCGGGCAAATGCCGTTTATCCTGGCAAAAGCTGATTATGTGACCAAACTTCACGCGATATGCGTGGTTTGCGGTCACATTGCCAATTATTCTTACCGAAAGATCCCTAATGATGACCAGGTAATGCTTGGCGCTACAGATGTGTACGAACCGAGGTGCAGGATTTGCTACCAGGAAAAGTAAAAATTCAAAAGTAAAAAGTAAAAAATAGACTCTATCAGAGGGAAAGTGATTTACACGCCGGCAGAGTCTATTTTTTACTTTTGAATTTTTACTTTTTACTTCTCTACCTTTGCCCGCTGTAAATGAATTCCATCCGCCAGATATATACGCTTTTGAAGAAAGACCTGTTACTGGAGATCCGGCAACAGTACAGCTTCTATGGCATTCTGCTCTATATCGGAGCGACTGTATTCGTTCTTTTCATGGCGATCGACGAACCGGAGAGCCATGTTTGGAATGGTCTTTTCTGGGTAATTCAGTTATTTATCTGTATCAATGCGGTAGCAAAAAGCTTTATGCAGGAAAGTAAGGGCCGCATGCTTTATTTCTATTCGATCTCATCTCCCGGCAATTTTGTGCTGGCGAAACTGATCTTTAATTCGGGCCTGATGCTGCTGATGAGCTTGCTCAGCCTGCTGTTATTCACCATGTTCTTTGGGAATCCCATGGTAAAAGTGGGTGCATTTATAGGGCTTGTACTGCTCGGAGGATGGAGCCTGAGCCTGATCTTCACATTTCTTGCTGCTATTGCCGCACGTGCGCAACAAAATGCCGCGATCATGGCCGTGCTGGGCTTCCCGCTGATCATTCCTCAGCTTCTATTACTGATGAAGATCTCCAATGCCGCATTCAACCCTATCCTGACGATACACGCCGACAATGTTCTGCTGCTTGTCGCCCTGGACCTGATGGTGATCCTCCTTTCTGTAATTCTTTTCCCTTTTCTTTGGAAGGACTAGCGCCAAAACCAAAAGTAAAAAGTAAAAATTCAAAAAGACGGGCTGTTTTTTTGAATTTTTACTTTTTACTTTTGACTTTTTACCGGGAGATTCACGCAATGCGGAAATTTTATCCGGGATTAACAGGGGCCGCCTTAATTTTGTGCACTTTTAGGCCTCCTTTCTAATTGAAAGACAAACCAATGAATCGTAAGAAAAATACATTCTCGCAGTGGTGGTGGAAAATACTTTGTATCGTTTTACTGCTGTTCACTTTTATCAAAGGCCTTACTGTTAAGATCCCGAACCTTCCAGCCCTGGAAGAAACCAGCCGGAACCTGTTCTTCCACGTTGCCATGTGGATGGCCATGATGACCCTGTTCACTGTTTCGGTTGTGAACTCGATCCGCTACCTCCGCACATTCAATCTCAAATACGATATATATGCCCGCCAGTATTCGGTGATGGGTATCATCTTCGGCCTCCTGGGCTATGCCACCGGCGCTATCTGGATGAGCTATACCTGGGCCGACCCGAATAACCCCTTATTCCAGTCATTCGGCGCACTTGCCCGTGAACCCAAACTGATCGGTGCGGCAGTGGCACTACTGATATATTTCGCTTATCTCGTGTTGAGAGACTCTATTTCAGATATGGATAAACGCGCGCGTATCAGCAGCGTGTACAACATATTTGCTTACGCGATGTTATTCCCTTCTATCTGGATCGTTCCGCGCTTGCTGCCAAGCCTCCACCCTGGTCAGGAAGGAAACCCTGCCATGAATTTTAACGATGTGATCCCTGAAATGAGGATGGTTGAATTTCCTGCATTCGTCGGCTGGACACTTCTTGGTGTATGGATCACCACCCTGAAAATCCGGATGAGTTTAGTAAAAGAAAAAAGAATGAACGCATGACAAAAATAAAATCACTGCTTTCACTGTTTATAGTACTCTCTTTCACCACCGCCATCCAGGCTCAAACCAAAGAAATGTCGGGGTTTGAACAAACCATGCGTAGCAGCGGCCGGATCTATGTGGTGATAGCAGTAATGACAACAATACTTGTTGGATTGTTCCTGTACCTGATCAGGCTCGACAGGAAGATCAGCAAACTTGAAAAGTAAAAATTCAAAAGTAAAAAGTAAAAATATCAGTCGTTAGGGAGTAAGCCATTTTGACTTTTGAATTTTTACTTTTGACTTTAATACGCAGCCCAAAATAAAAGCAGCTGCCCACCGATTGCTATTCGAAAATTAAAATTTGAATTATGTCAGAAAAGCATTACAGTTTTTTTAACGCTGTTGAGAAAAGTTTCGACAAAGCAGCAGGGTTTACCAAATGGGATCCAGGTATTCTTGAACAGATCAAAGCGTGCAACGCTATCTATAGCATGAGATTCCCTGTGAAAAGGGATGATGGCACCATCGAGGTGATCGAAGCATACCGTGTTCAGCACTCTCATCATAAAACACCTTGTAAAGGTGGTATCCGCTTCGCTGCGGAAGTAAACCAGGATGAGGTAATGGCCCTCGCAGCACTGATGACCTACAAATGCGCTATCGTAAACGTTCCTTTCGGTGGCGGTAAAGGCGGTATCAAGATCAATCCGCGCGAATACACACCGTTCGAACTGGAAAAGATCACACGCCGATATACTTCAGAACTGATCAAGAAAAAATTCATTGGACCAGGCACGGATGTTCCCGCTCCTGATTACGGAACAGGCGAACGCGAAATGGCCTGGATCCTTGATACCTACACCACGATGCACCCGGGCGAGATCGATGCTGCTGGCTGCGTAACAGGTAAACCTGTGTCACAAGGTGGTGTCCGCGGACGCCGCGAAGCGACAGGACTCGGCGTTTTCTTCGGTCTGCGTGAAGTATGCAATATGCCAGACATCATGGAGAGATTAAAGATGCCCGTTGGCGTTGAAGGAAAACGCATCGTGGTACAAGGCCTCGGCAACGTAGGCTACCACTCCGCTAAATTCTTTCAGAACGCCGGCGCAACCATTACTGCTCTCGCAGAATATGAAGGCGCCATCCATAACGAGAAAGGACTTGACGTGGATGAAGTATTCAACCACCGCAAAAAAACAGGATCAATCCTCAACTTTCCGGGCGCTAAAAACCTGGAGAAAAATACAGATGCCCTGGAACTGGAATGCGACATCCTCATCCCAGCCGCTCTCGAGAACGTGATCAATGGCGACAATGCTCCACGCGTTAAAGCAAAGATCATCGGAGAAGCCGCAAACGGACCACTCACTCCTGAAGCAGATGAAGTGTTTACAAAAAAAGGAATCATCGTTGTTCCGGATATGTACCTCAACGCCGGTGGTGTAACCGTTTCCTATTTCGAATGGCTGAAAAACCTGAGTCACGTTCGTTACGGACGTATGGAAAAGCGCTTCAATGAAAACATGAACGCCCATATCGTAAGCCAGATGGAAAATCTTTCCGGCAAAAAAATGCTGCCGAAAGAAAGAGAATATATCGTCCACGGCGCCGATGAAGTTGATCTCGTATACAGCGGTCTCGAAGAAACCATGATCACTGCTACTCATGAGATCATGAACGAATGGAAAAATAATCCAGACATTCCGAATATGCGTACTGCAGCTTACGTTGTTGCCATCAACAAAGTAGCTACCAGTTATGCAGAACTCGGCATCTTCCCATAAGGCTGAGAGGGAATAGAGATAACAGAGGGGAAAGAGTGATCAAACTTAATGATGATCATTCTTTCCCTTTTTTGTTTAGCTTTATCTGTACTAAACCCTCTTATCCTCCTTTCCCTCTTTTAACTCTTAGCTATGAGAAATTTGATTGTTTGCTTTTTCGTTGCCTTCAGTATATCTGCGTTTGCACAGAATAAGAAATGGAAACTTGTCTGGGCAGATGAGTTCAGCTATACTGGCCTGCCAGACAGTACAAAGTGGACCGCTGAAGTTGGCGGGCATGGCTGGGGAAATAATGAATTACAGTATTATACAGCCGGACGTTCAGAGAACGCAAGGGTTGCGAGAGGCGTGCTGACGATTGAAGCGAAAAAAGAAGACTGGAAAGAAAAGAAGTATACTTCAGCGAGGCTTGTTACAAAGAACAAGGGCGACTGGCAGTATGGAAAGGTTGAAGTTAGAGCAAAGCTTCCGAAAGGGCTTGGTACATGGCCTGCTATCTGGATGCTCGGTTCAGTACCAAAGCTTCGCTGGCCGGACGATGGTGAGATTGATATTATGGAACATGTGGGCTACAACCAGGGGATGGTCTACGGTACGATCCATTGCAAAAAATATAACCACGTTATCCATACACAAAAATCAGATTCTGTTTACCTGAAAGATCTTTCTGAAAAGTTTCATGTGTATAGTGTGGAATGGGATAAAGATGTGCTGAAGATCGGCGTGGATGGCAGAACATTTTTTACGTTCAATAACGATCATACAGGATATGATGCCTGGCCTTTTGACAATAAGATGCACCTCATTCTTAATATCGCTGTCGGCGGCAACTGGGGCGGATCACGCGGTGTTGCAGAAAATATCTGGCCGCAGAAAATGGAGGTGGACTATGTGCGTGTGTATGAGGAGCAGTGAGAATGATCAACGGGGAAAACTATACAGTCCTGCAGAAGAATCATGCAGATCGCTTATCGTAACCAAGTATCCGGTCATACAACAATGGTAGAACTGCGCTGGCTATCAGCATGATTGTTGTACATTACAATTGGCTTTTTTCAGTCAGAAAGAGACCCGCCCGTGCTGCATAATTTCGTTCACCTATAAAACCCGGACTGAGTTTCACGGGAACTTCGCAGGATATTTGGCTGATGTTCTCCTGATGCTGGCCTGATGTATAATGGACTCATCGAGCCTTTGACGAGACGTTCACCGGATGTTTACGAGATGTTTACGGGATGTTTACGGGACACATATGCAGTCTCTCTATAGTGTCATCACAATACTATCCACCTATCAATCGAGACAGCAGAGAAAAGCACACAAATAGCCCTTTAACAATAGCCAGTTGGCCTTCCCCTCCCTCAGGCATCACTACGGCGTTACTTTTTTTAACAAAGGCCGCTTATCCTGCTCTTCATACGGCTTGTAATCGAGCGGAAGCAGGTTGGCGATCTTTTCACCCCAACCCCAGTAAGACATGCTGAAGACCTCCTGCGGCGGAAAATAACTTCCGTTTGCATCTATAGCGATCGCATTGCGATTCTGAAGCCAGATATGCGAACGCTGATAAAAGGGTTTCCGCTGTTCATTGTGGAAAAGCAGATAGCCCGGATCTTCCAGCTCATGCTTATACGTGATATAGAGATAATCTTCGAAGAAAACTGCTTTATAGTCACCCTGCTGTTCAATAACAATACTGTCTGCTGTTAATAAATGACGGCCATAAGTATCGATATGGTCTTCCTGCGAAAGCACAGACCTGTAATAATCATTCGAATCTGCAGCAAATCTGAACGTGTCAACCGCTGCACCTTGCGGAACCGCTGTAATGCCCGCTTTACCAATGCTGATCATATTCATTTTCCCCTTCGTTCCTGACGGACCGGACAGCGAAGCAGGGCGGTATAATTTACGTGCCCTTTCTTTTTCGAGATTCGGCGTTCGCACCATTCTCCTCACTTCAAACCCTTCGTCTGCCAGCGTGTTGTTGTAAACTGATCGCATAAAATGCATCATCGAACCGTAATAGGCTTTATCACGGCTGCGCTGCCAGCGGCGCTGTAAACCTTTCCTGCTTTTTTCTATCTCTTCGAATAAAGGATAGCCTGCGAAATAAGTGACTTTGGTTTTGTAATTGATCTCAAAATCTTCCAGCTGATATTTAATAATGTAACCAAGCGCCTTATTCTCAAGGATGATCGGTTCGTCCGAATACGCCACAAGACGATTGCTTTTCTTATAGTAACGAAAACGGATAGATTTTTCATTCTTGATCCTGCATTGTTTGGCATTCGGCGTCTGGCCTACAAAATTAGTCATGAACACCTGGCCCCACCGGTCCCACCCTTCCTCCACAGAAGGTTCTACCGTTACATTGGCAAGCTCTCTCACCTTCTGCTGCAATTCCACCTTTATACGGGTGGGCAGCTTATCTGTAGTAAAACTGTATACCGTCGTCTCATATCCAACAGAAGAAATGATGAGATCATATTTCCCGGGCGGAATATCAGACAATTGAAATGCTCCATCTTTCGTGGTAACCGTACCAAAAGATGTATTACTGATAAAGACACTACTGCCGGGTATGGGCTCCTGCGTTGACACATTCACCACCGTACCGGAAATGGTCCGTTGAGCTGCAACACTCCCTGCCAGAAATAGGATAAAGCAAAAAAATGCCGGTATCTTATACATACCGGCAAATTAACTATAAAATAGAATAACTAAAAATATAGTTTAAGAGAGTGGGTGTTACTCAAGACCAAACATTCCTTTATTCAATTGCTGCAGGATCTGCATTTTATATTTCGCATCTATCAGCAAAGAAATATTATGCGGGCTACCTCCATAAGAAACCATCCGTACAGGAATGTTCATTATTGAACCGAACAGTTTTTTAACGATATCCGTTGTTTGCGCGATCTCGTTTCCTACTACGGAAATGATCGTTTGGTTATGATCAACTTCTGTGGTGCCGAACGGCTCGAGTTCCTTCAGGATCTCTTTCAGGAACGTTGGGCTATCGATAGTAAGAGACACGGCTACTTCAGACGTAGTGATCATATCTATCGGAGTACGGTATTTTTCAAATACCTCGAAGATCTTTCTCAGAAAACCGTAAGCCAGTAGCATACGGCTACTTTTAATGCGGATCGCAATGATATTGTCTTTTGCGGCAACAGCCTTAACACCTACACCGGCGGCCTGCTCCGCGATCAATGTGCCTTTTGCTTCAGGCGCCATTGTATTCAGTAGCTTGACAGGGATCTTATATGTTTGCGCCGGCCAGATTGAAGCCGGATGAAGGATCTTTGCACCGAAGTAGGCCAACTCTGCGGCTTCATCAAAACTCAACTGTTCGATAGGCACCGTTTTCTTTACCACGCGCGGGTCATTGTTATGCATTCCATCGATATCAGTCCAGATCTCGCACACACTTGCATTGATGGCAGCGCCTATCAGTGAAGCAGAATAATCACTGCCGCCACGTTTCAGGTTGTCCACTTCACCGCGTGCATTGCGGCAGATATATCCCTGCGTGATGAACAATTTCTTATCCTTATGTTGTTGCAATTGCTGGGTCAGCTTTATTTTGATGCTGCCGATCTGCGGTTCATCATAGCTGTCAATGGTCATAAATTCCAATGCCGGCAACAATGAATGTCCGATCTCCTGTTCTTCCAGATATGCGGCAAAGAGTTTGGTAGACAGCAATTCTCCCTGCGCCAGTATATCCTTATTCAGCGCTTCGCTGAAAGAAATGCGCAGGATGATATTCAGAAATTCGAAATGCTCTGCAACGATCTGCCTTGTTTTTTCAATCGCAGCAGGCTTCTTCACCAGTTCAGCAATGAATTGTTGATAGTGTGCTTCCAGCTTATCAATGGTTTGTTTAGCGGCAGAACGGTCACCTTTAGCAATGTTCTCGCCAATTTCAACCAGGGCATTCGTTGTGCCTGAAAGGGCAGAAAGCACTACGATTGTAGGCTCTTCTTCCTTCGTTACGAGCGAAGCGATGTGATGCATACGTTCAGGCTTACCAACACTGGTGCCGCCAAACTTCATTACTTTCATGATTGAACTTCCCTTGCGGTTTTGTTTTAACGTTTAAAAAGGTGCTGGCAAAGATAGCCAAGAGATAAATGGAAGGGATAACGAAAAACGAAATTTTCGTGCTTTTTTCAAGCTTTTATCGAAAAAAACCCTATACCCGGTGATTATATAGCAGATAACTATCTTATTTAGTTGCTATGGCCCATATTCATTAAGATGTTTTCACCCGGTACTGCACAACTGAATCGGGTAAAAAAAATCCAATCTCTTCACCATCCTGTCTGGCCAGTTCAGGTTTACCGCTAATGTCGCAGGGATCGCAAGAAAGAATAGCGAACATGCATTGCTGATCGGTTCAACAATATAGCGGGGATTGACAGGCGGTTTGCGTATATGCTTCACTATCCCCTGTCACACTCAGCGCTTCGTATAGATATACTTCCGGATCAGGCTTGGCTCTACCTGATCCTTTGTAAGACGAAGGATCGGATAGCCATCAGCCCTGTACTTATACTCATAGATCTCCAGATAATCATACCCAAATGAAGGAGTAAATTCATACCTGGCTTGCCAGCGGGTAAAATTGTTCACAGCCGATTCGCCCAGAACATTTCCATACGACGTGGATGTTGGATAACGCAGTACTGTTCTCAACAAAGGGTTGGGTTTACTATCATAGGATAACGATTCGATTGAAACAACATTGATGCCCGAGCCAAAATCGAATGTTGTATCTTTTGAGCTGAGCAGGTTGCCGTTTACTCTCACAAAATGACTGTTCGTATAGTTGGTAGATACACCGGTGGCTGATATCTTCTTTCTGTCAATGCGGTAGTGCCCGTCATCGATCCTGGTAAAGGTTGAAACGGTCGTACTTTGATATACCTGATCTTCATTAGCTGAACAAACGGAATCTTTGATCACTATTCCTGCGCCGTTGTAGAATAAATAAGTGGTGTCATAACGGCCGATGGTAAACCCCGCAGAATAGCCCCTGGATCCAGCTAAGTTTACGATTTTGTAAGGAAGAGAGTCACTACCGTTATAGAAGTAATAATAGTCATCTGTAAGATCAGCCCCGGGTACTCCACGGAAATATTCTCCAAACCAGACATAAGACAACCGTCCCGACGCATCGTATTTATAGATCGTATGCTGTGCAGTGTCCAGACCGGTTGTAAACATTGTATCAAGCTCAATAACCTGGCTGATGTAGATACTGTCATTCGTTTCAGGCGGCGGTAACATGTCGTCCACGGACGGTTGACAGGAAAATAAAACAAACGATAATAGCACTAATACTGGAAATATAAATCTCATAAAAATAGCTTGATGAGGTTCAAAGATGTATAGATGCGGGAGTATTCTTCAGGGCAGGTAAAGGCCTGTTTTCAATAACTCCCCGGCAATTGCCTGTCCGGGACCGTATCCGGGTTTGTGATTCCGACGGGATCCGGGTGATTATGGAAAAATGGGTTTTCCAGTTATCCAATTGAAAAGATGAGGAACAACGTTCTCCTGGTCTGTTCACCGTTCTTACCTTATCAGCCTTGCTGACCATGTTGCTTTCGCAGGTTGAGTACGTGCTGAGAACCGTATCTGGAAACATTAACAGGGTTGTCAGAAACATTGCACAGTGGTTTTCATAAAATGATTGAATACTTTCTATAAGCTGACGCCAAATTTCTTTCCTGTTTCCTCCAGATCCTTCACCACGGTTTCCAGTAAAGGAATTCCATTCTTGCTTCTTTCTGCTTCCATTTCTCTTTCCGGATCTCCGGGCACCAGCACCTTTTCTTCACCGGGCATGGGTTGAGCCGCTCTGAAGCCTTCTATCCAATGATCCATACTCTGCTTGAATTCTTCTGCAGGACGGAATGCATCGATCCGCATGGCTCCAAGAAAATGGCCTATTCCCTTTCCGGGTTGCTGAGCCGGCATCGGAACATAAGCCGGAAACGGAGGAACCCAGGGAGCATAATTTGCGCCGCTTAATAACGCAGAAAACAGGTCAACTATTGCACCTAAGGCATAACCCTTATGACTTCCATGCTCGCGGTCGCCACCTAATGGCAACAATGCACCACCCTGTTTCAATATATGCGGATCATTGGACGAATTTCCGTCCTTGTCCTGCACCCAGCCAGTTGGTGTGGGCTGGCTTTTTCTTTGCAGGATCTCCAGCTTTCCATTTGCCGCAGTGGTAGTGGCAAGATCGGCGACAAATGCAGGTTGTTTACCCGCCGGAGCGGCAACGCAGATGGGATTTGTGCCCAGCATTTTATCGATCGAGAAGGTTGGCGCTACTAATGGACTTGCATTCGTCATTGCCCAACCGATCATATCGTGTTCCAGCGCCATCATCGCATGACTGCCCGCAATCCCGAAGTGATTACTGTTGCGCACACTTACCCAGCCGGTTCCAACCTGCTTTGCCTTTTCAATTGCCACCTGCATGGCATAAGGAGCAATTACCAACCCCAGGCCGCTGTCTCCATCGATCACGGCAGTAGAAGGCGTTTCATGAACGATCTTTATATCCGGGGTTGCATTGACGCGTTTCACTTCCCAAAGACGAACATAGCCGCTGAGACGCGCTACGCCATGCGAATCAATTCCGCGGATATCTGCAGCTAACAATGAGCGTGTCGCTGTTTGCGCATGCTCTTCAGAACAGCCGATCGATCGAAAAATCCTAACCGTAAAATCAGCCAGTTGCTGATAAGAATAAACTTGTGTTGGCATGGCGCAAAGAAACGAAGAAAATCTTTGTCCGTTGTTCGTTGTTCGTTGTTCGTTGACCGTTGTCCGATGGCAGATGACCGATGGCAGATGGCCGATGACCGATGACCGATGACCGTTGTCCGTTGTCCGTTGTTCGTTGTCCGATGGTCGATGGCCGATAGCCGAAAGCCGATAGCCGATAGCCGATGACTGATGACTGGTGGCCGTTGATCGTTAACCGTTGTCCGATGATTAATATAAACTATAACAGGAAAGAGGCTTTCTGATTAAGAAAGCCTCTTTCCTGTTAGCCCGTTTCAAAACGCGTAGCTCGGCCATCAGCCATCGGTCATCGGCCATCGTTCAACGGTCAACGGCCATCGGTCAACCGTCAACGGTCAACGGACAACGAACAACCCTCAACGGTCAACGAACAACAATCAGCCGTCAACGCTCTTAAAATGGCAGATCATCAATCTGCTCCGCTTCACTCGACACACCTGCCGTTGCTGTGTTGGAAGCAGATGCTCCGCCGTTGTAAGAACCACCGCCAACAGAATTTTCACTTCGTCCACCCAGCAACTGGATGTCACGGACGCGCATGGAAAGCGAAGCTCCTGCGGTGCCATCCTGGCGGGTAAATGACCTTACTTCGGGTTGTCCTTCCGCAAAAACCTGCTTGCCTTTTGTGAGATAGGGCGCAAGTGCTGTACGATCCGTCCAGTATGCACAATCCACCCAGATCGTTCTCTCCTGGTTAGTGCCCTGGCTATCCTTATATTTTTCTGTATGTGCTACTGTAAAGTTGATAACGTTTTTCCCGTTCACCGTATTAACCACGCAATCCTTGCCGAGGTTACCAATAATCTGCATTTTAATCATAGTGCTCTGTTTTAATTTCGTAATAATATGTAGCGGCAAGTTAGCATTATTCTCCACCTGCAGTGCCACACTAACTTGGTTTGCCCGATGCAAAACAGGCTTTGTGAATAACTTTTAACACGTTGCCGCTACTGGATGCAATATCTAACCGTTACGAAGAGAATCCATGGGGAAAAAACGTAATTACGACGTTTTTTTCTGATAGAAATCGGTTCGTTGTCCGTTGACCGTTGTCCGTTGTCCGTTGACCGTTGTCCGTTGTCCGTTGACCGTTGTCCGATGGCCGATGGCCGATGACCGATGGCCGATGACCGATGACCGATGACCGATGACCGATGACCGATGACCGATGACCGATGACCGATGACCGCCATGGTCGCTGATTGATATAACCTATAACAGGCAAGAGGCTTTCTGAATCAGAAAGCCTCTTGC
>JBEVKW010000265.1:0-12204 GCA_040509495.1 Chitinophagaceae bacterium
ACAACTTCCGGGGGCTTCTTCAATAAAGCGCTTAAGCTTTTACTTTGCGGCCACTTCTCTTGAAAGTAAATATCTTGTCATGAAAATTCCACCTGAACCTGTATCGTTCTGGCTAAGCGTTAATGGTGTGACGTGATCAAGTTTCCAACCATCATCCGTATATTTTTTCAGAAGCTTTACAACCTTGTTCTCATTTTCTTTGATGTTCTTGAAATTGATGCCTGTCATGCTGAAAAGATTTTCCAGTTCAGTATCTGTTTGAGTGCCATCCGCATTTGTTATAATCAAGCGGGAACGGCCGAGTCCACCTGCTAAAACGGATTCAACAGTATTGATCTGCATGAATTCTTTGGTGGCAGTAGCGGGCTTTGCGTCCTGTGCATACATGCTGCAGGTGATCAGCAAAGCAACAACCAGGGTGGTAATGAACTTCTTCATTGATGATGTTTCCGCTAAGCTACAGTGGCTACTATGCACTGCAGAGCGGGTGATGTATCAATTGAAGAATTGCATTACTGAATTGGCTTTATCTTATGCGTGTTTCATCACCAGTACAGATGGCGCAGCGGACAACCAATAGGCGCTATTGTCGACCGCATTTTTCCAGGCTTCTGTACTGATCAGCAACAGTTCCTGTGAAGGATCCTGGACAGCCAGTTGTTGTTCGATGGTAACAGGCCCCGGCGTAAGCATTTTCAGTATAGAAGACAGGTGTTTTCCGCTATCGTCCTGTTGCAGACCAGCTTTATCTATCACATGAATATGCACTTCCTGCTGGTAGATCAGTTGTTTTGCATGAGCCACAAGAAAAGCATCTTCGGACGAAGAAAGAAATACGTGTACACGCTTCAGGTCCTGCAAGCCTTTGTCAAGATATACGCCCACCGGCACGGTTGTATTACGCATGATGTTCTTCACTGTTTCATCAAAGGCGGTCGACTCAAATAGTTTTTCTTTACCGGTGATCGTGTCCAGCAGGCGTTCCGGGTTAATGATGCGCGTTGTCAACCCCAGGATCCTTCCGAGTAAACTCCCTTCAAACACCGAACTGCCGGCGCCGATCAGTAAAAGGTCCGTTTGAGAAAGGTTGGCGGTTTGGGTAATATCATGCTCTATCTGTGAAGAGGGCTTGAACATGGTTGCGACAGGCACGTTGAGAGAAGCAGCCTGCTCGCGAACTGGCTGAAAACTTTCCCGCTCATATTCCTCCTGGTTATACATATTCAATTCTGTACTGGCCGACAGATGCAGGGCTGTAATGCGGGAAGTCTGCATTGAGTTTCTTACAAAATAATTTGCAAGCTTTAACAGGCTTACGCCTTTACGGGGTACGCGGAATGTGAACAGGATATTGTAAGGCTTGTTTTTGGGAAGAGGGTCCGTCTTCACTGATTTCTTGTCTTTGAACCACCAGTTGATGATATCAAGAGAAGGTCCGGTCATGAACGTGGTCACAAGCGCCATGATCACCATCATCGCAAAGATCGATGGGCTCAATACGCCGAGATCGTAACCGATATTGAGTACAACAAGCTCCATGAGTCCGCGCGTGTTCATCAATGCGCCGATGGACAAGCTGGTCTTCCAGTCCTGCCCAACATATCTTGCCGCGAGTGCGCCGCCGGCGAATTTGCCGATCACTGCTACAGCTATGATCGCGCCGCAAACTTTCCAAAGTTCCCAGTCATTCAGCAAGCCGATCTGCGTACGCAAGCCGGTGAATACAAAGAACAGCGGGAGTAGAAGAACCAGTGATACATCTTCTACTTTTTCGATAAAGATGCTTCTGAAATTAACGCGGGAAGGCATGATCACCCCGGCCATAAAAGCACCGAACAGTGCGTGGATGCCGATCACTTCGGTCATATAGGAGGAAGCCAGCAGTGTGATAAAGAAGATAGCAACAACCGGCTTACTGATCGTTTCCTTGCTTGAGTATTTTTCGCCGATCCTCTTCAGAAACGGACGGATCACTTTCAGCATGATGATCACATAGGCGATCGCCATAAGGATGGTGAACAATGCACTGATGATCGAGCCCGCCTTTACGATCGCGATCACAGCTGCCAGTATGCACCATGCCGTAATATCGTCAGCTGCAGCACAGGTGATAACGATAGAACCCAGCTTCGTTTTTGTCAGTCCTCTTTCCTGCACTATGCGCGCAAGCACGGGAAATGCCGTAATGCTCATGGCGATCCCCATAAAAAGGGAAAAGGCAAGGAAGTTGATATTGGCGGGAGAAAAACTGTTGTAGATGTAATAAGCCAGGCCGATACCGAGGGTGAATGGGAAAATGATGCTGGCATGACTTACCACCACCGCATCTTTCGCTTTGTTGCGAAGCAGGTTCAGGTCCAGTTCCATTCCCACAACAAACATGAACAGGATCAGGCCGATCTGACTAAGAAATTGCAGGTTGCTTAGTGATTGTGCCGGAAACAGAAAGCCGGAAAATTCGGGGAAATAGGTGCCAAGGAAGGACGGGCCAAGTACGATACCGGCAATGATCTCGCCGATCACCGACGGTTGCCGGATCTTTTTAAAGATCACGCCGAATAATCTTGCGGTAAGAATGATCGTAATGATCTGCAGCAGCAAGATCGCCAGGGGATGCGTTACATTATGGCTATAGGTATCCTTGAATTGATCCCAGGTAGATGCATTCAGCTGAGGCACAAATTCCGTCATCTTGCCATGCTCCAGCGTTGCTCCTTTCCTGATGATATAATAAATTATTCCGGAGAAACCGGCAACGGTTATAATATAGAAAAGGAGGTTTTTGTATTTTCTCATCGTTGTTCTTCCAGGTTAGCGTTAATAGTTGGTGTGTAGCGGTGCCATCCGTACAAGGTTCTTTCTCTCTTCGTTCGATGTCGGATGAACGATGGACGCTGGCCGAAAATACGGGAGGCTGATGGTTATTACCATTTGAGAGATCAGCAACAGTGGCTTCGATCCTAAACCGCGCTTTCGGCCAACGGCAATCGGTCTGGAAGGCGAAATTACAGCATTGCGTTAGTCCTTCCGGATTATTTTTCCCTCTTTCATCACGAAGTGAACATTCATAATTGCTTCAATATCCTGTTCCAGGTTATTATCGACTGCGATAATATCTGCCCAGAATCCTTTTTTGATAACACCGGTCCTGTTCTGATAGTTCACCTGTGTGGCCGCATTAATGGTAGCAAATTTCAATACATCGGCGATGGGGATCCCGGCCTGGTGATAGCCGATCAGTGTCCGTTTGGATGGGGCAGAGAAGGGGAGTTTGAAATCGACATAGTCATCGGAGCCAGCCGCGATCATCACGCCTTTTTTGTAGGCCCGCAGGAGACGGTTTTGCGGTGAACGCATGCCTTCCATGTATCCGGCGATCTGCGCTGTATCCGCGGGATTATCCTGTTTGACATACTGTATCATCGTAAGGCTGTCCGGGTCAGTCGGTACAAGAAATACGTTCTTCTTTTTCATGAGGTCCAGTACAGAATCTTCTATCTGGTAACCATGCTCGATACCATCCACGCCGCCGATCACAGCATTGTATACGGAGCGGCTGTTCGTAGCATGAGCCGTTACGCGGATATTGTACCGGTGGGCTTCTTCAACGATCGCTTTGATCTCCTCCACCCGAAGCATTGTGTTATTGGGCGTATTATTTGCAAAGATCTTGATCACAGATGCGCCCTGGTTCACATTTTCTCTTACAGCCTGTATTGCATCGTCTGCACCTGTTACTATACGGTATTCGTCTTTTACCAGCTCCTGGTGTTTGAAGATGGTGTGCGGTAACTGGCCGCCTTCAGTGGAAAGTCCGGGACCAGAGCAGCGCATTCTCGGGCCGGGAACCAGTCCTTCATTGATGGCGCGTCTTAATGCAATGTCTGCAAACAAACCTGAATTTCCCAGGTCCTGCACGGTAGTGATCCCTTCTTCGAGGTAGGCTTTTGCGCGGGCTGCACCGTAGATCGCGCGGTATGCATCACCATCGAGGGTAAGCATCCGGTTCATATCCAGGCTTGCTTCATTATTTCCTTTCCAGATCTTCTCTTTATAAAGTAAATGGGTATGGCAATCGATCAGGCCCGGCAATACGGTATATGCAGAAAGGTCCACCAGCTGATATTTTTCTTTATCAGCTGCAGTAACATCCTTTCCCGCCTTTACTGTGTCGATACGTGTGCCTGATACAAGCACCGCCATGTCTTTTTGAAACACGCCTGTTTCGCTGTTAAACAGTTTGCCCGCGCGGATCAGATACCGTTGTGCTGTTGCAGGATTTGCATACAGGTAAACAGCAAGCAGCAGTATAACGAAACGGATTGTAGACATAGCAGTTGTTTGGGCGAAAGATAAAAAACATTGCTGCATGAAAAGGTAAAAATCGAATGAAGTGCAATTAATTTTTCGTTAGATATCGCGTAAAGTATTACCCGGAAAAACCAAACAACTCATCATACGAGCAGATTCCGTTTAAAAATGAGGAAATACGGCAACATATCAATGTATTTAATGCCTGTATTACTGCTGTTTGCGACAGGGTATAGTTTTTGGCCGTTTTATACTGAATACATTTATTTCTAACCCTTAAATTAAATATCATGGCAAAGTATTCAAAAGGAGCCCAGAAAGGCGTTAAGTCCGCAATGAAACGGATGGAACGCGGCACACTTCGCAGTGGAGGCTCCGGAAAAAAAGTCACTAATCCCAAACAGGCGATCGCTATAGGCTTATCAGAAGCCAGAGAAAAGGGCGCTAAAGTGCCGAAGAAAAAAGCAACTGCAAAAAAAGCAGCGCCTAAAAAGTCTGCGGCCAGGAAGTCGGCAGTAAAAAAATCTGCAGCTAAAAAATCTGCGGTAAAAAAAGCCGTTAAACGTGCTGCGCCGAAGAAAAAAGCAGCAACAGGTAAAAAATCAGCGGTAAAGAAAACGGCGGTTAAAAAATCTGCTACCGCGAAAAAGACGACTACCGCGCGTAAACCAGCTGCCGGGAAGACGGCGACCAAGACAGCAAAAAAAGCAGTATCAGCTGTTAAACCGGCTCCTAAAAAGCCTGCATCCCGCGCAAAAGAAACAACGCAGTTGAGATCGACCACCGCTGAAATGGAAATGCCGGTTCCTGAAAATAATGTGCAGACAGAGATCCTGAAATCGGAAGATCCGATCCGTGCAGTTGATCAGAAAGTATTTGATCGCTTAACTTCCAAAGGAGATCCCCGCCAGCATCTGCGTTTGTCATCAAAACCGAAAGGTGGCCCAAAGCCTTCTGGTAAAAAACCTTTGTGGAATTAAACAATGAAGAGAAACTTTTCGACGCACCGGCAAATTTTACTTTTTTCGGTGAGATTGTTTGTCAGTGTAAGATTAAAGGTTGGCTGGTCTGTGGATCTTGCCAACCTTTTTGCATGCGAACACCCCCGGGTGTAGTAAATGACGGTCTTTGATGCTGACAACCCCTTCTTCCGCCATCCATCCTGTGCCATCGGTCATCGTAGTCCTTCTTTCCCCAATTATCAATATATTCGACCCTCATTTAAAACCCACTTCATGAGAAATGTTTTACTGGCCGGCGCTGTTTCTTGCTTCGGTCTGCTGACTGCTACAGCCCAATCAAAGCCGGAATGGAACCAGGTATTTGAAAAGATCAACCAGGAAGTACTGACGAATTCAAAAGCGTACGCTACACTGGGAGATGCCACAAAGACCATAGGGCACCGGCTAACTGGTTCTGAAAATGGCAAGAAGGCTGAACAGTATGCTTTCGATCTGCTTAAATCGTATGGTTATGACAACGTAAAGTTTCAGCCTTTTGAAGTGGAAAGCTGGAGCAGGAATACGATCCAGGTTTCTGTTGGACCGGATGCGCAGAATCTCGCTCCCGTGAAGTCAGTGTCACTGGCTCATGCGCCGGTTAAATCTGACGTAAGCGGCGAACTGGTGGAGATCGGAAATGGTTTAGAAGCCGATTACCTAGCTGCACCAGGTAAAGTAAAAGGGAAGATCGCACTCGTATATCTCGGTATATTGCCAGGATCTCCAGAGGGTTCGAAAAACCTGCACCGCTCAGAGAAAACTGCGCTTGCTACCAAATATGGTGCAAAAGGGATCATCATCATCAACACAGCGGCTAATGGTGTATTGCTGACAGGTACAGCATCGGTAACAGGAAAGCTGATCCCGATCCCTGCAGTTTGTATCGGTAAAGAAGATGGTCTCGCACTTCGCGAAAAACTGAAGACAGGGAAATTATCCACGCGGATACAACTCACCAATTTCTCCGGTATGATCAAAGCGAGAAACGTGATCGCAACCATCCCCGGTAAAACAAAACCCAACGAAAAGATCGTTGTTGGCGGACATCTCGATAGCTGGGATCTCGCCACCGGTGCAATCGATAATGGTATCGGATCGTTCTCTGTACTCGATATGGCCAGAACGTTCAAAGCACTCCATCTTCAGCCGGAAAGAACGATCGAGTTTGTAATGTTCATGGGAGAAGAGGAGGGACTGCTTGGCTCAAAAAGCTATGTCCGCGAAGCATTGAAAGATAAAAGCATCGATAAGATCCGTTTTATGCTGAACTATGATATGACCAACGATCCTAAAGGTTATTCAGCCACAACCGATGCCAGCAAATCATTGTTCCAGGCGATAGGCAGTATCGCACAGTCGATCGATACAAGCTTTAAAAACACGTTCCGCGCCGGTGCTGGTCTTCACAGCGACCACCAGCCTTTCATGCTTCATGGTGTTCCTACAGGCGGTGCTGGCGGAGGAAGTCTACCCAATAATGCGGGGCCCTGCTATCATGCCGACTGCGATAACTTCAGCCTGGTTGACGAAAAAGGTATGAAAAACACGGTCCGTTTTAATGCGATGCTTGTGTATGGTCTTGCAGATGCGGCAGCGATCGATGCAAAAAGATTAAGCGATACGGAGACAAAAGAATTACTGTTGAAAGCAAACCTGAAAGAGCCGTTGCAGATAGCCGGAGAATGGCGCTGGTAACGCTACCAGCATAAGAATGGCTTCGACTAAACGCGAATAGCCTCCGGAACCAGAGAGAATATCCCTGATTCGGAGGCTATTCTCGTTTCTTCGCAGCCATTCGTGTTACATTCGCGTTTTTGTTATATTTGCAGACCTATGTCACACGAAGAAAAGAAAGAAGAAAGAAGCCTCAATTTTCTGGAAGAGATAGTCGAAGCGGATCTTGCAGCCGGCAAGTACAAGTCCATCAGGACGCGTTTCCCTCCGGAGCCAAATGGCTATCTGCATATCGGTCACGCTTCCAGCATCTGTTTGAACTTTGGTCTCGCCAAAAAATATGGCGGTTCCACCAATCTCCGCTTTGATGACACGAATCCTACGACAGAGGAAACAGAATATGTGGAAAGCATAAAGGATGATGTGCGCTGGCTTGGGTTTGAATGGGAGAATGAGCTTTATGCATCAGATTACTTTGAGCAATTGTATAAGTATGCGGTCAAGCTGATCGAAAATGGCCTGGCTTATGTGGACGACAGTACGTCGGACGAGATCGCGCAGCAAAAAGGAACACCGACCCAACCGGGTCATCGCAATAAGTATGCAGAGCGCAGCATTGAAGAGAATCTTCAGTTGTTTGCCGATATGCGTGCAGGAAAATACAAGGACGGTGAGAAAGTATTGCGTGCCAGGATAGATATTGAATCTTCCAATATGCTGATGCGTGACCCGATCATTTATCGTATCAAACATGCGCATCACCATCGCACGGGTGATGCATGGTGTATCTACCCGATGTATGATTTTGCCCATGGGCAAAGTGATTCTCTAGAGGGTATTACGCATTCGATCTGTACACTCGAATTCGTTCCGCACAGGGAAGTATACGACTGGCTGATCAATAAACTGGAGATCTTTCCCAGTAAACAATATGAGTTTGCAAGACGCAACCTCACTTATACGGTGATGAGCAAACGAAAATTGCTGCAACTGGTGAACGAGAAACACGTTTCCGGCTGGGACGATCCGCGTATGCCAACGATCTCCGGGATGAGACGCAGAGGCTATACCGCTCAAAGTATCCGCGATTTCAGCGATCGTGCAGGCATTGCAAAGAGGGATAATATCGTTGATGTCGGCTTGCTTGAATTCTTTGTGAGAGAAGATCTCAACAAAAAAGCACTTCGCAGAATGGTGGTATTCGATCCGGTAAAAGTGGTGATCACCAACTATACGAAAGAGGAGGAGATGGTAAAGAGCGAGAATAACCCTGAGGATCCGTCGACCGGTGACAGGGAGATTCCGTTCAGCAGCGAAATATTCATTGAGCGGGAAGATTTTATGGAGAACCCGCCTAAAAAGTATTTCCGTCTTGCACCCGGGCAGATGGTTCGTCTTAAATCGGCCTATATCATCAGGTGTGAAGAGGTGATCAAAGATGCTGACGGTAATGTAACTGAACTGCACTGCACCTATATTCCTGAAAGCAAGAGCGGGGAAGATACTTCCGGGATAAACGTGAAGGGTACATTACACTGGGTAAGTGTAAAGCACGCTGTGACAGCCGAGATCAGGTTATATGACAGGCTGTTCAAAGTGGAGAACCCTGCCAACGAAGAAGGGGATTTCAAAGATTATATCAACGCTGATTCTTTGCAGGTGGTGAAATCGGTGTATGCTGAACCTGCGTTGAAAAATGCAAAGTTTGATGAAGCTTACCAGTTTATCAGGAAAGGATATTTCGTGTTGGACAAAGACAGCAGTACCAGCGGGATGATCTTCAATCGCACTGTTGGATTGAAAGACAGCTGGAAGCCGCAAGGAAAATAATGATGAAGCCCCGGAGTTGATCCGGGGCTTTTTTTATGCTCTTTTCCGATCGCCTAATATCAGGAATACGCCGCCAACAATGGCCAGTCCACCGGCATATACCGGCCATCCGATCCATTTGTTTTCTTTCTTGTTCACTTCAATCGGCCCGATGTCTACCACTTTCTTTTCTGTCTGGTAACTGAAGCCGCGGTATACAAGCATAAGTATGCCAGCGATGATAAGGATGATGCCAAATGCTTTCATAAGTGGGAGTTTTTTGGGAAATAATACAAATGGCAGGCCGTAAAAAGCTCAATTGTGCCAGAGGTTGAAAGTTTTCCTCAAGCTGTCTCCGGGAAAAGGTTGGTTACAGAAAGCAAATGCGGTGAATCGCAATGGCGGAAAGTACCGCATCTGGCATGTTTTACAGAATGAGATAAGATCTTAGGTTGGCTGGCGGGGACTGAGCGGAAGAAGCTTCTTGGTCAATATGCTTCTCCCTCACTTATACTCTCCGTACACTTCTCTCAACGTGTCGGCAATTTCTCCAAGCGTGCACTTATTTTCCACCGCCTCTATGACGGCAGGTATGATATTCTGGCCGTTCATTACATGATCGTTGAGCTGTTGTAAACATTGATCTACTTTAGCATTGTCGCGGTTGGCGCGCAACTGTGCCAGTTTTTCACTCTGTAAGGTTCTTATGCTATCGTCAATTTTGAAAACAGGTATCGATCCATTTTCTTTTGCCTGGAATTTATTTACACCAACAATGATCTTTTCATTTGATTCGATCTGCCGCTGATATTCATAGGCGCTTCTTGCGATTTCATCCTGAATGAATCCCTGTTCAATGGCCGGCACGCTGCCGCCCATTGCATCGATCTTTTCAATCAGTTTCCAGGCCGCCTCTTCCACTTCATTGGTCATTGATTCTACAAAATAGGATCCTGCCAGGGGATCCACAGTGTCGGGCGCGCCGCTTTCGAATGCCACGATCTGTTGTGTGCGTAGGGCAATCCGTGCGGCTTCTTCAGTTGGAAGGCTCAGCGCTTCGTCATAGCCATTGGTGTGAAGCGATTGCGTGCCGCCCAGTACAGCCGCCAGGCTTTGGATCGTAACACGGGAAATATTATTCATCGGTTGTTGCGCCGTCAGGGTGCTGCCACCTGTTTGCGTGTGAAACCGGAGCATCATGGCCTTAGGATCGGTGGCGCCAAGGCTTTTCATCATCTTTGCCCACATTCGCCGCGCAGCACGGAATTTGGCGACTTCCTCAAACAGGTTGTTGTGCGCATTGAAAAAGAAGGATAGCCGTTTGCCAAAAACATTTATGTCAAGCCCTTTTTCCTGCGCTGCTTTCACATATGCTTTGCCATTGCTTAGTGTAAATGCGATCTCCTGTACGGCGGTTGAACCCGCTTCGCGGATATGATATCCTGAAATAGAGATCGTATTCCATTTGGGAAGATCAGCGGCACACCATTCAAATATGTCTGTAATGATCCGCATGGATGGTTTTGGCGGATAGATATAGGTACCGCGGGCAGCATATTCTTTAAGGATATCATTCTGAATCGTGCCCGAGATCTTTTTAAGGTCAGCCCCCTGTTGTTTGGCGAGGGTCACGTATAGCGACAGAAGAATGTACCCGGTAGCATTAATGGTCATGGAAGTGGACACCTCTTCCAGTTTGATTCCTTTGAACAGGATGGCCATATCTTCGATGCTGTCGATCGCCACCCCAACCTTCCCGACCTCGCCTTCGGCCAGTGGATGATCGCTGTCGTACCCGATCTGCGTCGGCAGATCAAAAGCAACGCTTAATCCCATCACGCCCTGGGAGAGTAGGTAATGATAGCGCTTATTGCTTTCCTCCGCAGTGGAGAAGCCGGCATACTGCCTCATTGTCCAAAGCTTACCACGATACATATCGGGTTGTACGCCGCGGGTGAACGGATATTCTCCCGGTTGATCAGCGGGGGCCGTATTACGCGGAGAACTGGCCGTGTACAGACGATCGATATCGATACCTGAATCGGTCTGAACCTTTTTTTCTTCGGACATGAGGTGGGTGTTTCGGAGTGATTGTGACCTGCGAATTGTTGCCTCTTCACCGGGTAAAAGTGTTGACCAATACGGGAAGAACTCGCGCGGACAACGGTGAGCGGGCAACAAAACCTTTTATTTCATCAACTTCTTCGCCTCAAAGTTAAGTGCTTCCAGCACGATCGTGTGCAATGCACCTTTCTTTTGTGTCATGACGAATTCCAGCAGACGCTTATTGAGCTCAATACCGGTCGCATCGGGGGGGAGGGTAGAGCCAACCTGGTTAATGATAAGCATGTTCTGCTCTTTGAGGTTGTTCACCGCTTCCCAGCCTACGGGACTTACATAGATCTGTTGGGACGCATTGTATTCAAATTCCTGTTTAATGCTTTCGATCAGCAGCATTTGCATATCACGCGCATTAAAGCCTGGCTGATTGGCACGGCTTACGAGGTTGGGAATAGAGATGCGCTCAGAAAGCATCACCAGGCGTTCATATGCCTGAAGTTGCAGCGGCCTTGATGAGAAATTCTCTTTCTCTGCTGCCGCCGCGCTTTTTTTCTTGAGATTGTTAACAAGGAAAAAGGAATAAAATGAAATTAACAGTGCCAGCACGGCTACAAGAAGAGTGATTGCATTCTGATCCATCGGGTTTGGTTTTTAACAGGTGATAAAGATACTCAGAAGATGAATGTAGTGAATAATCTTACTGCGTGAAGCATAACGTTTTAAAAAAGGAAATCTTGTTTCGACTGTCATATATTCGTTAAACACCACATGCCAGACATTTCCGATGGGCGTTTTGTGTGATTGACTTGCCTTAATTAACTATTTTTGCAGCATGGAATCTACAATAACAACGCCGGTAAGCCTTACTGCCGGTGCCATTAAAGAAATACATCGTCTGATAAACGAAGAGGGATTTGATAAAACGCAGGTTCTGCGGGTAGGGGTGAAGGGCGGCGGCTGTTCAGGAATGTCTTACATACTGGGATTCGATCATAAGCAGGACAATGACCAGGAATTTGAGATCGATGGCATCGCATGTGTGATGAACCGCTCTCATGAGATTTACCTGCACGGTATGCAGGTGGATTGGTTGGATGGGTTGAATAACCGGGGATTTACGTTTCAAAACCCGAATGCGAGTAGTTCCTGTGGATGCGGAACGAGCTTTGCTGTTTAAAAATTTTTTTGATAAAATGAAGCCCGCGGTTGAACGACCGCGGGCTTCGTTTTTAAGGGGTAGTGTAGTGGAGTTTTTCGAGGTTTGCACTTCGGAGACGCTGTTTACATTTTCCGAGGGGCTCGGAGTTTCCCTTTACTTTTTGCCGGGCGGGCAAAGCGCTTTTTTTTC